>NZ_JBFODM010000095.1:0-1932 GCF_040908325.1 Aeromonas sp. R4-1 | reverse complement strand
GGCATTTACGGGAGAAAAAATCGGCTCAAACATGAAGAAATGAAATGACTGCGTCAGCCGAGAAGAATTTCCCCGCTTATTCGCACCTTCCTTAACAACAACATAAGTCCCATCAAAACATTCATCTTCGCCCCAAATTGCAGACGAGATAATAAAAGGGTCATACGAGGTGGGCTCGTATGACCCGCATTTTCCGCAGGCAACAACATTGCACTATCCATTCTAATATCCATAACCTTTGCATGCTCAAAAATTGAGCGGCGAATATTCAATCACATGTAAGAACTATGGCAAACGTTTTTAACGTTACTTAATGTAAGCTATGGATATATCAGTTTCATATCAACAAGATAGAGATGTAATCGGATGTTTTTAGGACGGTGCGAATGGAGTAATGAAATTATAAACGTGAGTAGGCTGATTATGATGAAGGAGCAATCAACTTGTTCGCCTCTTCCTTAGTCGATAAGCATAAAAAATCCGAAACCAAATCAAAAGGTTTCGGATTTTTACACATCAGGGGAGCGGCCTCTGGAGCCTTAACTGAGTGGCATTTGGCATATACGCCCCCTTTACTCATACTCAAATGCGGAACATACCGACCTGATTACTCAGTTCATCCGAAATATTTTTAAGTTGTTCAGAGAGATGACGTGAACTGTCTGCATCCAACGCCAGTTCGTCCGAGACATCTTTGACCGCCTGAATGTTGCGGCTTACCTCGTCGGTGACGGCTCGTTGCTCTTCGGCTGCGCTGGAGATCTGGGTCGCCATGTCGGAGATCTGGTTGATCGAGGTGGTGATCTGCTCCAGCGCATGGGTGGCGTTGTTGGCGTCATCCACGCTGTTCTGGGCCAGCTGCTGGCCTTCGTGCATGGTGCTGACCGCTCCCTGGGTATTGCGTTGCAGGGTTTCGATCATGCTGCGGATCTCGACAGTCGAGCTGTGGGTACGCTGTGACAAAACGCGCACCTCGTCGGCCACTACCGCAAAGCCACGGCCCTGTTCACCGGCACGCGCCGCTTCAATGGCAGCGTTGAGCGCCAGCAGGTTGGTCTGCTCGGCGATGCCCTGAATGGTGGAGAGGATGGTGTTGATCTCCTGAGCGTTTTTCTCCAGTTCCTGAATGATGTTGGAGGCCTGTTCCACCTGGGTGGCCAGATCGGTGATGGAGCGCTGGTTGCGGGCGATCACCTGCTTGCCATGCTCGCAACTGCTGGAGGAGCTGCGGGCCGCTTCGGCGGTCTGCTCGGCGTTGCTGGCGACCTCGACTGCGGTGGCTGACATCTCGTGTACCGCAGTGGCGATCTGGGAGATCTCGTTTTGCTGGCGTGCCAGCCCCTGATTGGCCTTCTCCGCCATGCTGTGGGAGGACTTGGCCTGCTGGTTGAGCTGGCCGGAGGAGTTGGAGATATCCTGCACCATCACATGGATCCGCTCGATGAAGGTGTTGACGTGTTTGGCAACCGCGCCTACTTCATCCTCACGTTCAATCTTGATGCGGCGAGTGAGATCGCCGTTGCCACGGGAGAGATCGGCAATCGCTTCGCCCAGGGTTTTCAGAGGGGCCAGCGAGCCGTTGATGGCGACATAGGAGAAGCCAGCCACGATCAATATGGTGATAAGTCCCTGAATAAGTGAGGAGGTGACCATGCGGCGTACCGACTGGTAAGCGGTTTCGTCATCCACCATCATGCCGTAATACCAATTGGTGTTGGGGATCGCGTTAAAGTCAAAGACCTCTTTCTTACCGCTGATCACCAGCTCGTTGATCGTACCGTCATGAGCGATCTGATTGATGTAAGACGCGGTCAACTCGGGGGCTAGCGTTGTGGCGGGTTTCAGACTCAGGGAGGCATCGGGGTGGGCGATGATGGTGCCGTTGCTGTCGACCAGAATGGCGTAAGTCCCCTCGGTAGTGACCGTCAGAAT
>NZ_JBFODM010000094.1:0-20228 GCF_040908325.1 Aeromonas sp. R4-1 | reverse complement strand
TTGATGTTGTCGCCCGGCATTACCATCTCTACGCCTTCCGGCAGTTCGATGGTACCGGTCACGTCGGTAGTACGGAAGTAGAACTGCGGACGGTAGCCTTTGAAGAACGGGGTATGACGACCACCTTCTTCTTTGGACAGTACGTACACTTCAGATTCGAACTTGGTGTGCGGCTTGATAGAACCCGGCTTGGCCAGTACCTGACCACGCTCTACGTCTTCACGCTTAACACCACGCAGCAGCGCGCCGATGTTCTCGCCTGCACGACCTTCGTCCAGCAGCTTGCGGAACATTTCAACACCGGTACAGGTGGTAGAAACGGTATCTTTGATACCAACGATTTCTACAGTCTCACCTACTTTAACGATACCGCGCTCTACACGACCGGTAACTACAGTACCACGGCCAGCGATAGAGAATACGTCTTCGATAGGCATCAGGAACGGCTGGTCAATCGCGCGCTCCGGCTCCGGGATGTAGGTATCCAGGTGGCCAGCCAGCTCGATGATCTTCTCTTCCCACTGAGCGTCGCCTTCCAGCGCTTTCAGTGCGGAACCACGAACTACCGGCAGGTCATCACCCGGGAAGTCGTACTCGGTCAGCAGTTCACGAACTTCCATCTCTACCAGTTCGAGCAGCTCTTCGTCATCAACCATGTCACACTTGTTCATGAACACGATCATGTACGGGATACCAACCTGACGACCCAGCAGGATGTGCTCACGAGTCTGCGGCATCGGGCCGTCAGTCGCTGCTACTACCAGGATCGCGCCGTCCATCTGGGCAGCACCGGTGATCATGTTTTTAACGTAGTCGGCGTGACCCGGGCAATCTACGTGGGCGTAGTGACGGGTAGCGGTGTCGTATTCTACGTGGGAGGTGTTGATGGTGATACCACGCTCACGCTCTTCCGGTGCCTTGTCGATCTGGTCGAAGGCGAAAGCTTTACCACCGAAGTGCTTGGCCAGCACGTTGGTGATAGCTGCAGTCAGGGTGGTTTTACCGTGGTCAACGTGGCCGATGGTGCCGACGTTTACGTGCGGTTTATTACGCTCAAATTTTTCTTTAGACACGACGTAGTCCTTCTAGGTTAAACCCGCCTACCGTCGTAGGCGGGGAATCTTAAATTACTTGGATTTGCGCTCTTCGATCACGGCTTGTGCAACGTTGGTCGGTGCATCGTGATACTTGGCGAATTCCATGGCGTAGGAAGCACGACCCTGGGTAGCGGAACGCAGTGCAGTTGCATAACCGAACATTTCGGCCAGCGGCACCAGAGCACGTACGATCTTGCCGGACGGGCCATCTTCCATACCTTCGATCAGGCCACGACGACGGTTCAGGTCACCGATAACATCGCCCATGTAATCTTCCGGAGTTTCAACTTCTACTTTCATGATCGGTTCGAGCAGAACCGGGTTGGCTTTCATGAAGCCAGCCTTAAAGGCCATGGAAGCAGCGATTTTGAACGCCAGTTCGGAAGAGTCGACATCGTGGTAAGAACCGAAGTGCAGACGCACACCCAGATCCATAACCGGGTAACCAGCCAGCGGACCAGATTTGAGCTGCTCACGGATACCTTTATCAACACCCGGGATGAATTCACCAGGAATGACACCGCCTTTGATGTCGTTGACGAATTCGTAGGCTTTGCCTTCTTCCAGCGGGTACATGTCGATAACAACATGACCGTACTGACCGCGACCACCAGACTGCTTGGCATGCTTGCCTTCGATGTCTTTAACGGTGGTACGGATGGTTTCACGGTAGGCAACCTGCGGCTTACCTACGTTGGCTTCAACCTTGAACTCGCGACGCATACGGTCAACGATGATGTCCAGGTGCAGCTCACCCATACCAGCGATGATGGTTTGACCTGACTCTTCGTCAGTCCATACGCGGAAGGACGGATCTTCCTGAGCCAGACGGCCCAGTGCCAGACCCATCTTCTCCTGGTCAGCCTTGGTTTTCGGCTCAACCGCGATAGAAATTACCGGCTCCGGGAATTCCATACGCTCGAGGATGATCGGTGCGTTCGGGTCACACAGGGTGTCACCAGTGGTCACGTCTTTCAGACCGATGGCAGCAGCGATGTCACCAGCGCGTACTTCTTTGATCTCTTCACGCTTGTTGGCATGCATCTGAACGATACGGCCAAAACGCTCGCGCTTGTCCTTGACGGAGTTCAGCACGGTGTCACCGGAGTTGATCACGCCAGAGTAGACACGGAAGAAGGTCAGGTTACCAACGAACGGGTCGGTAGCGATCTTGAACGCCAGAGCAGAGAACGGCTCGTCATCAGAAGCGTGACGCTCGTCTTTGGTCTCGCCGTCCATTTTCAGGCCGTCGATAGCAGCAACGTCGGTCGGAGCCGGCAGGTACTCGATCACGGCATCCAGCATTGCCTGTACGCCCTTGTTCTTGAACGCGGAGCCACAGGTTACCAGGATGATTTCGTTGTTCAGCACGCGCTGACGCAGAGCACCTTTGATCTCTTCCTCGGTCAGCTCTTCGCCGCCCAGGTATTTTTCCATCAGGTCTTCAGACGCTTCAGCAGCGGCTTCAACCAGATTCATGCGCATTTCTTGCGCCTGTTCCAGCAACTCGGCCGGGACGTCTTCGTAATCGAAGGATACGCCCTGATCAGCTTCATTCCAGTTGATGGCTTTCATCTTGACCAGGTCAACAACGCCCTTGAAGTTCTCTTCGGCGCCGATGTTCAGCTGAAGGGGAACCGGAGTACCTTTCAGACGGGTCTTGATGTGCTCAACGCAGCGCAGGAAGTTGGCGCCGGTACGGTCCATCTTGTTGACGAACGCGATACGGGGAACCTTGTACTTGTTAGCCTGACGCCATACGGTTTCAGACTGTGGCTGTACGCCACCTACGGCACAGTACACCATCACGGCACCGTCCAGAACACGCATTGAACGCTCTACTTCGATAGTAAAGTCAACGTGGCCCGGGGTATCGATGATGTTGATACGGTGCGGTTGGAACTGTTTACCCATACCGGACCAGAAAGCGGTGGTCGCGGCGGAGGTGATGGTGATACCACGCTCTTGTTCCTGTTCCATCCAGTCCATGGTGGCAGCGCCATCGTGAACTTCACCGATCTTGTGACTTACACCGGTGTAAAACAGTACGCGCTCGGTAGTAGTAGTCTTACCGGCGTCAATGTGAGCGGAGATACCGATGTTACGATAACGCTCAATGGGGGTTGTACGAGCCATTGTCATCCTCTTACTAAGGCGCTTGTCCCTAGATAATTAAAGGTGCGCAGAGTCAAAAGACCCTGCGCAAGCGGATTACCAGCGGAAGTGAGCGAAGGCTTTGTTCGCTTCAGCCATACGGTGAACGTCTTCACGTTTCTTGACAGACGAACCCTTATTGTCAGCGGCATCCAGCAGCTCGCCAGCCAGACGCTGAGCCATTGATTTTTCACCACGTTTACGAGCGGCATCAACCAACCAGCGCATTGCCAGGGCATTGCGACGTACCGGACGAACTTCTACCGGCACCTGATAGGTTGCACCACCGACGCGACGAGATTTAACCTCGACCGCCGGACGAATGTTATCCAGAGCTTCTTCGAATACGGCCAGGTGCTCTTTGCCAGATTTGGTGGCAATGATGTCCAGGGCGCCATAAACAATGGCTTCTGCAACAGATTTCTTACCGTCAACCATTACTACGTTGACAAATTTAGCCAGCAGCTCTGATCCGAACTTGGGATCTGGCAGGATTTTACGCTGACCAACAACACGACGTCTTGGCATTTCAAATTCTCCGTAACTTCAGGGATTACCCAAAACTAGAAAGCTATCTAACTAGAAACGAATTAACGTTTGGCCTTACTTAACGGAGAACCATTAAGCTTTAGGACGCTTCACGCCATACTTGGAGCGAGCCTGCTTACGGTCTTTAACACCGGCACAGTCCAACGCACCACGAACGGTGTGATAACGAACACCTGGCAAGTCTTTTACACGACCGCCACGGATCAGAACAACAGAGTGCTCTTGCAGGTTGTGACCTTCACCACCGATGTAGGAGGTGACTTCGAAGCCGTTGGTCAGACGTACACGGCACACTTTACGCAGTGCAGAGTTAGGCTTCTTCGGGGTGGTGGTATATACACGAGTGCATACGCCACGCTTCTGAGGGCACGCTTCCAGCGCCGGCACGTTGCTTTTCACAACGAGCTTGATGCGTGGCTTGCGAACCAACTGGTTAATAGTTGCCATCAAAAGGCTCCTGATAATGACTTCATAAACGTGTGGAAAATCCTCCCCGCAGATACGGGGACGCGAAATTTTATGCCCTGTTGTCTGGGGAGTCAAGATTTATACAATTTGCGTCACAAAAGGGCAATTTGGATCCGTTTGATTTCACGACATCACCTTGAATTTTCTTGGAAATGTGCATCTCAGCCACCCCAGGTGCGCGGGGAACCTTTTTGCGCAATCAGTGCCACCAGCCCCGCCATATCGAGCACATTACCCACCCGATGCTGCAAACCGCGAGCTTGCAGATCTTCCTGCATCACATAAAGCGGGATACCCGCCAGCCGCGCACTCCACTGGGGAGCCGATGCCGCAATCACGGCATCCTGCATCAGTACCAGCTCATCCTCGGGCTGAAGGTATGAGAGCGCCTCTGCCAGAGTCTGACTCTGAAAGGGGGAGTTCAATATCAGATGCAACATGGAGACCTCAAAAGCTGATGTGAGTCGAACATTGTGCCCAGCGCCGAGCCAGTTCCTGGCGCGGCAGACTCTCGACCGGGATCAGCAGATCATCCACTGTCACGCCACGCTCTGCCAGCGAGTCAGCACAAACATAGACCTCTTCGATGTCGTAGAGTTCCAACATCTTGAAGGTGGGCGCGTAATGGCGCTGCAAAATGGCGGCAGGCTGCTGCTCCTTGAGCAGTTGCAGCACGCCGTCCCCAATCAGGAAGAGGGCCAGCTCATCGGTCATGGCCGAGGTGGCCAACAAGGCATCCAGTCCTTCCCGGCCGGCGACATGGCCATGGGGGCCACGACTGCAGATAAAGGCGATTTTCTTGCTCATGACCCCCCCTAGAACTGAACCAGCCGATCGGCGGTGAGCGCCGCCTCGGCCAACTGGCCCAGACCGCTCAGGCAAAATGGCGCTTGCAGATTGAAGTGTGCCTGCCCTGCCCCCTTGGCTTCCTGTTCATCGAGCACACCGCGTCGCATGGCGGCGGCGACGCAGACGTCGATACGGATCCCCTGCTCTTCTGCCAGCTCTCGCCACAGACGCACCAGGTCAGTCTCATCGGATGCAGGCAGATGCAGACCGTTGCCGTTGCAGACCCCGTCCTGATAGAAGAACAGGTGGGACAAGGTATGCCCCTGTGCCAACAGGGTGCGGGCAAAACGATAGGCGGTGCTGGCCGATTGGGTGCCATAGGCAGGCCCCGTGACCAGGATGGCAAAACTCAGACTCATAGCAGGACTCCTGTGCTGACCCGGTCCATTTTACGCCAAAAACAAAAAAGCCCCTGCCAGGAGGGGCTTGATTCGATCTGTTGATCAGAGATGGGCAATCGCCTCGACCTCGACCAGCACATCTTTCGGCAGACGGGCCACCTCCACGCAGGAGCGGGCTGGTGCTGCATCGCCAAAGTAGCGGGCATAGACCTGATTGAAGGCAACGAAGTTGTTCATGTCACTCAGGAAACAGGTGGTTTTGACCACTTTGCTGGCATCGGCACCGGCAGCTTGCAACACGGCGACCAGATTCTTCATCACCCGTTCGGCCTGCTCTTCGATGCCGCCGGCCACGATCTCCATGGTGGCAGGATCGAGCGGGATCTGCCCGGAGGTGAAGATCATCTCGCCAACCTTGGTAGCCTGAACATACGGACCAATCGCGGCAGGCGCCTTGTCGGTTGCAATCACTTCTTTAGCCATTCATCTATCCCCTTCTGGAATGAGTTACTCGTTCTCGTCTTCACCCTGCTTGCGCTGTCGGATGTAAAGATAAACGGTATGTTTTGAAATATTGAGTTTGTCCGCCACCAGATTGATCGAATCCTTGATGTCGAAAATGCCCTTCTCGAACAGCTGGGTCACGATGAAGCGATTCTTGGCATTGTTGGCCACGGTGGGATCGCGGTTGATCTCGTCGATGGTGTTATCCACCGTCTGGGCAACCAACTCTTCCACGCTATTGGCGAAGGTCTCTGGTGACTGACGCGCCGCCTGCTGGGGCGTCGGGAAAAATTCGGCCACGAACTCGTGGAAAGGCGCATTGATGTGCAGGTTGATGCAGATAAGCCCCACTACTTGCCGCTCGCTGTTGCGAATGGCGATGGTGCTCGACTTCATCAGCGCGCCGGTACGGCTGCGAGCGAAATAGCTCTGGGTGTAATCCTGGCCGGTGCTCTCGATATCCTTGAGCATGCGCAGGGCGAGATCGGTGATGGGCGCCCCGAGGGTGCGTCCGGTATTGAAGCCGTTGGCGATCTTGATCACCGACTCGTGCAGATTTTCCAGGGAGTGGAGTACCACTTCACAATGCTTGCCGAACAGCTCGGCCAAACCATCGATGAGCCCATCGTATGAGCGCAACAATTCCCTGTCTTCATCTGTAAAAGTGCGGCTGATCAGCTGTTCTTCGGGAAGCATGGCTTCCTCGATACCGACAGTCATGTTCTACCCCTGTAATAACCATTCAACTTTCCCGAGTTTTAAATTGCAGGGGAGTAAAGTCAACTTTTTTTGATTTTTTACTCTACAACTTTGCTCTGGATCATCCTGAAACCCGCGCTGCGTCTACCTTTGCCGAGGAATTGGCCAACAAAAAGGGCTCCTTGAAGGAGCCCTTTTCAATCACGGATGACGAGTTACTCTTCGTCGAAGCTACCGGCTGCGTTCAGCAGATCCGCCAGGTTCTGCTCCGCTTCATCAGCGGTCACCTGCGGGGTACCAACAGCACGAGCTGCGGCAGCACGCTGGTTGATCCGGCTATGGTGGTAGGCAAAGCCGGTACCAGCCGGGATCAGACGACCCACGATGACGTTCTCTTTCAGACCACGCAGTTCATCACGCTTGCCACCTACGGCGGCTTCGGTCAGAACGCGAGTGGTTTCCTGGAAGGAAGCCGCGGAGATGAAGGACTCGGTGCTCAGAGATGCCTTGGTAATACCCATCAGTACATGACGGTAGGTAGCAGGGGTCTTGCCCTCGGCAACCAGCTTACGGTTGGCAATCTTCACACGAGCCACTTCAACCTGTTCGCCTTCGATCAGATCGGTATCGCCAGCGCTCAGGATCTCGCACTTGCGCAGCATCTGACGAACGATGACTTCGATGTGCTTGTCGTTGATCTTAACGCCTTGCAGACGGTAAACGTCCTGCACTTCGTTGGCGATGTAGTTGGCGACCGGGCTGATACCGCGCAGACGCAGGATGTCGTGAGCAGACTCAGGACCGTCCGCCAGCACTTCACCCTTCTCAACTTTTTCACCTTCGAACACGTTCAGGTTACGCCACTTCGGAATCATCTCTTCGTAGACGTTGCCACCATCGGTCGGGGTGATGACCAGACGGCGTTTGCCCTTGGTCTCTTTCCCGAAGGAGATGGTACCGGAGATCTCGGCCAGAATTGCCGGTTCCTTCGGTTGACGTGCTTCGAACAGATCCGCAACGCGCGGCAGACCACCGGTGATGTCCTTGGTACCGCCGGACTCTTGCGGGATACGCGCTACCGCGTCACCCACGCCCACGTTGGCACCATCTTCCAGGTTCACGATCGCCTTGCCCGGCAGGAAGTACTGGGCGGCTACATCGGTACCCGGGATCATCACGTCTTTGCCGTTCAGGTCGACCAGTTTAACGGTCGGACGCATCTCTTTACCGGCGCTCGGACGCTCGTTGACGTCCAGAACAACGATAGAAGAGAGACCGGTCAGCTCGTCGGTCTGACGAGTGATGGTCACACCATCGATCATGTGTTCGAACTGCAGGCGACCTGCCACTTCGGTGATGATCGGGTGGGTGTGCGGATCCCAGTTGGCAACGGTCTCGCCAGCACTCACGGCCTGGCCGTCCTTCACTTCCAGCACGGAACCGTAAGGCAGCTTGTGGCTTTCCTTGGTACGGCCCATGTCGTCCATGATGGTCAGTTCGGTAGAACGTGAGGTGATAACCAGTTTGTCATCGCTGTTGTGAACGAACTTGGCGTTCTGCAGCTTGATGGTACCGGTGTTCTTCACCTGGATGCTGCTTTCAGCAGCGGCACGAGATGCAGCACCACCGATGTGGAACGTACGCATCGTCAGCTGGGTACCCGGTTCACCGATGGACTGGGCGGCGATAACACCGACAGCCTCACCCTTGTTAACCAGGTGACCACGGGCCAGATCACGGCCGTAGCAGTGAGCACAGTTACCGAAGTCAGTTTCACAGGTGATGGCAGAACGTACCTTCACACGGTCAACGGAGTTACGCTCCAGCAGGTCACACAGCTGCTCGTCGAGCAGGGTGTTGCGAGCAACTAGGATCTCGTCCTCGGTACCCGGCTTGATGACATCTTCTGCCACCACACGACCCAGCACGCGCTCACGCAGCGGCTCGACCACGTCGCCACCCTCGATCAACGGAGTCATCCACAGACCGTCAGTAGTGCCGCAATCGTCCTCGGTGATCACCATGTCTTGCGCCACGTCTACCAGACGACGAGTCAGGTAACCGGAGTTCGCAGTCTTCAGTGCGGTATCCGCCAGACCCTTACGAGCACCGTGGGTAGAGATAAAGTACTGCAGTACGTTCAGACCTTCGCGGAAGTTCGCGATGATCGGGGTCTCGATGATGGAGCCATCCGGCTTGGCCATCAGGCCACGCATACCGGCCAGCTGACGGATCTGGGCGGCGGAACCACGCGCACCAGAGTCGGCCATCATAAAGATGCTGTTGAACGAGGCCTGCTCTTCTTCTTCACCCAGCGAGTTGACGTTACGCTCTTTGGACAAGTTCTCCATCATGGCCTTGGAGACGCGCTCGTTGGCGCTGGCCCAGATATCGATAACCTTGTTGTAACGCTCGCCCGCAGTTACCAGACCTGACAGGAACTGGTCCTGGATCTCGGCAACTTCGGCTTCGGCTGCCGCGATGATGTCTTTCTTGGCATCCGGGATGACCATGTCATCGATACCAACGGAAGCACCGGACAGGGCCGCGTAGTGGAAACCGGTATACATCAGCTGGTCAGCGAAGATAACGGTGTCCTTCAGGCCCTGCTTGCGATAGCAGGTATTCAGCAGACGGGAGATGAGCTTTTTGCCCAGCGCCTTGTTGGATACGCACTTGATCCAGTTCTGCGGATTGGCATCCAGATCAGCCTGTTCTGCAGCAGTCAGCACCTTCGGCTCGTCGATCAGGGCGTATTCCATGCCTTTCGGCAGGATCAGGCTCAGGATCGCACGACCAACGGTGGTGTTCTTCATCTCGGTGTGTTCACGCAGAGAACCATCTTCCTGACGCAGGTATTCGGTAATGCGTACTTTCACACGAGCATGCAGATCGGCCAGACCGGCGCGATATACTTTCTCGGCTTCTTTCGGGCCGGCCAGCACCATACCTTCGCCTTTGGCGTTGATACGGGCACGGGTCATGTAGTACAGACCCAAGACCACGTCCTGAGAAGGAACGATGATCGGCTCACCGGAGGCAGGCGACAGGATGTTGTTGGTAGACATCATCAGCGCACGCGCTTCCAGCTGGGCTTCCAGGGTCAGCGGTACGTGGACTGCCATCTGGTCACCATCGAAGTCCGCGTTATACGCAGCACAAACCAGCGGGTGCAGCTGGATTGCCTTGCCTTCGACCAGAGTCGGTTCGAATGCCTGGATACCCAGACGGTGCAGAGTCGGTGCACGGTTCAGCAGAACCGGGTGTTCGCGGATCACTTCGTCCAGGATATCCCAAACAACAGCTTCCTCGCGCTCCACCATCTTCTTGGCGGCCTTGATAGTGGTCGCCAGACCGCGGGTTTCCAGCTTGCCATAGATGAACGGCTTGAACAGTTCCAGCGCCATCTTCTTCGGCAGACCGCACTGATGCAGACGCAGAGTCGGGCCTACGGTGATAACGGAACGACCGGAGTAGTCGACACGCTTACCGAGCAGGTTCTGACGGAAACGACCCTGCTTACCCTTGATCATGTCGGCCAGGGATTTCAGCGGGCGCTTGTTGGAACCGGTGATGGCACGACCGCGACGGCCGTTATCCAGCAGGGCATCGACGGACTCTTGCAGCATACGCTTTTCGTTGCGCACGATGATGTCCGGAGCAGCCAGATCCAGCAGACGCTTCAAGCGGTTGTTACGGTTGATCACGCGACGGTACAGATCGTTCAGATCGGAAGTCGCGAAACGGCCGCCGTCCAGCGGTACCAGCGGACGCAGGTCCGGCGGCAGCACAGGCAGCACTGTCATGATCATCCACTCCGGCTTGTTGCCGGACTGCAGGAAAGCTTCCATCAGCTTCAGACGCTTGGTGGTCTTCTTGCGCTTGGTCTCGGAGTTGGTTTGATCCAGCTCCTCACGCATGGTTTTGACTTCACCTTCCAGATCGATAGCGCGCAGCAATGCCAGGATTGCTTCGGCACCCATCTTGGCGTCAAATTCGTCGCCCCACTCTTCCAGCGCATCCAGGTACTGCTCTTCAGAGAGCATCTGGCTGCGTTCGAGGTTGGTCATACCCGGCTCGATTACGACGAAAGATTCGAAGTAGAGCACGCGCTCGATGTCGCGCAGGGTCATGTCCAGCAGCAGACCGATACGGGACGGCAGGGACTTCAGGAACCAGATGTGGGCAGTCGGGCTGGCCAGCTCGATGTGGCCCATACGCTCACGACGGACCTTGGTCTGGGTCACTTCAACGCCGCACTTCTCACAGATCACACCACGGTGTTTCAGGCGCTTGTACTTGCCGCACAGACACTCGTAGTCCTTCACCGGTCCGAAGATACGGGCGCAGAACAGACCATCACGCTCCGGCTTGAAAGTCCGGTAGTTGATGGTCTCAGGCTTTTTGACCTCACCGAATGACCAGGAGCGGATCATGTCAGGAGAGGCCAGACCGATCTTGATACTGTCAAACTCTTCGGTCTTGGTCTGAGCCTTCAAAAACTTGAGTAAGTCTTTCACGTGTTTCCCCTGTCAGGAGTCTAACCTCGGCGCCCCGGCTGCCAAAACAGCGGGGCGCCCACGTCAATTCTCGAACAATAAGAGCGAGCTCTTACTCTTCGTCCAGCTCGATGTTGATACCCAGAGAGCGGATTTCCTTCAGCAATACGTTGAAGGATTCGGGCATGCCCGGCTCCATACGGTGGTCGCCATCCACGATGTTCTTATACATCTTGGTACGGCCATTCACATCGTCAGACTTGACGGTCAGCATTTCCTGCAGGGTATATGCCGCACCGTAAGCCTCCAGGGCCCACACTTCCATCTCACCGAAACGCTGACCACCGAACTGAGCCTTACCACCCAGCGGCTGCTGGGTAACCAGGCTGTAAGAACCGGTAGAACGCGCGTGCATCTTGTCGTCGACCAGGTGGTTCAGCTTGAGCATGTACATGTAACCAACGGTTACTTTACGCTCGAAGCGGTTACCGGTACGGCCATCGAACAGATCAATCTGACCGGATTCCGGCAGATCGGCCAGCTTCAGCAGGGCTTTGATTTCGCGCTCTTTGGCACCATCAAACACTGGAGTAGCAACCGGCAGACCCTTACGCAGGTTACCCACCAGGGTACGTACGTCGTCATCAGACAGTTCGGCGATGTTCACTTGCTGGGTGTCCTTCTCGCCCAGGTCATAGACCTGTTGCAGGAAGTTGCGCATCTCGTGCAGCTCGCGCTGCTCTTTGACCATGCGATCGATCTTCTCGCCGATACCCTTGGCCGCAAGGCCCAGGTGCACTTCGAGGATCTGACCGATGTTCATACGGGATGGTACGCCCAACGGGTTCAGTACGATGTCGACCGGACGGCCGAACTCGTCATGAGGCATATCCTCGACCGGACAGATCTTGGAGATAACACCCTTGTTACCGTGACGGCCCGCCATCTTGTCACCCGGCTGGATGCGACGCTTGACTGCCAGATAAACCTTGACGATTTTCAGTACGCCCGGCGCCAGATCATCACCCTGGATAATCTTGCGACGCTTGTTCTCGAATTTCTTGTCGAACTCGGCTTTCAGCTCAACGTGCTGTTCAGCGATCTGTTCCAGTTCGGTCTGCTTGCCTTCGTCTTCGATGGCCAGTTCAAACCACTTGGAGCGATCGAGCTTGTTCAGACGATCTTCGCTGTAACCGGCGGCCAGCAGCAGGTTGCGGGAGCGGCCGAAAATACCGTCTTCCAAGATCTTGAACTCTTCGGTCAAGTCCTTCTTCGCTTCCTTCAGCTGCATCTCTTCGATTTCTTTGGCGCGCTTGTCTTTTTCCACGCCATCGCGGGTAAAGACTTGCACGTCAACCACGGTACCGTACACACCGTTCGGTACACGCAGGGAGGAGTCCTTCACATCGGACGCCTTCTCACCGAAGATGGCGCGCAGCAGCTTCTCTTCCGGCGTCAGCTGGGTTTCACCTTTCGGGGTTACCTTACCGACCAGAATGTCGCCGCCCTTCACTTCGGCACCCACGTAGACGATACCGGACTCGTCCAGCTTGGACAGAGCGGCTTCACCCACGTTCGGGATGTCAGCAGTGATCTCTTCCGGACCCAGCTTGGTGTCACGGGAGATACAGGCTAGTTCCTGGATATGGATGGTGGTCAGGCGATCTTCCTGAACAACACGCTCGTTCACCAGGATCGAGTCTTCGAAGTTGTAACCGTTCCACGGCATGAACGCGACGCGCATGTTCTGACCGAGCGCCAGTTCACCCAGGTCGGTGGACGGGCCGTCAGCCAGTACGTCGCCAGCCATGACCGGCTCACCCAACATCACGCAAGGACGCTGGTTGATACAGGTGTTCTGGTTGGAACGGGTGTATTTGGTCAGGTTGTAGATGTCGATACCGGCTTCGCCTGGCATCAGCTCATCTTCATTGACCTTCAGGACGATACGGGAGGCATCGACATAGTCGATTACGCCGCCACGCTTGGCCACTACGGTTACACCGGAGTCAACGGCCACAGCGCGTTCCATACCGGTACCTACCAGCGGCTTGTCAGCACGCAGAGTCGGTACAGCCTGACGTTGCATGTTTGAACCCATCAATGCGCGGTTCGCGTCATCGTGTTCCAGGAACGGGATCAGAGCCGCTGCCACAGATACGATCTGCTGCGGGCTCACGTCCATATACTGGATCTGGTCGGCGTTCATAAAGGTGGATTCACCTTTGTGACGGCACGGGATCAATTCATCTTTCAGACGGCCATCTTCGGTGGTCGCGGCGTTAGCCTGTGCGATCACGTACTTGCCTTCTTCAATAGCAGACAGGTAGTCCACTTCGTCGGTGATCACACCGTCAATGACCTTGCGGTACGGGGTCTCGAGGAAACCGTACTCGTTGGTACGAGAGTACACGGACAGAGAGTTGATCAGACCGATGTTCGGACCTTCAGGAGTCTCGATAGGGCACAGACGACCGTAGTGAGTCGGGTGTACGTCTCGGACTTCAAAGCCGGCACGCTCACGAGTCAAACCGCCCGGGCCCAGCGCGGAAATACGACGCTTGTGGGTCACTTCGGAGAGCGGGTTGTTCTGGTCCATAAACTGGGACAGCTGGCTGGAACCAAAGAACTCTTTGACTGCGGCGGAGATCGGCTTGGCGTTGATCAGATCCTGCGGCATCAGGGTGTCCAGGTCGCCCAGGGAGAGACGCTCCTTGACCGCACGCTCGACACGCACCAGACCGACGCGGAACTGGTTTTCAGCCATTTCACCGACAGAACGGATACGACGGTTACCCAAGTGGTCGATATCGTCCACTTCGTCGTTACCGTTACGGATGTCGATCAGGCGCTTCATCACATCGACGATGTCGTCTTTGGTCAGTACACCAGCGCCAGTCTCGTCTTCACGACCCAGACGGCGGTTGAACTTCATCCGACCTACGGTAGACAGGTCGTAACGCTCGGCGGAGAAGAACAGGTTTTCGAACAGCTGTTCTGCAGCTTCGCGAGTAGGCGGCTCGCCCGGACGCATCATGCGATAGATCTCGACCAGCGCTTCCAAACGGTTGGAGCTGGAGTCGACACGCAGGGTCTCGGACATGTAAGCACCGTGATCCAGTTCGTTGGTGAACAGAACCTCGAAATGCTTGAAGCCGGCCTGGGACAGGTTGGCGATCGCTTCCAGGCTCAGCGCCTGGTTGGCGGTCACGACCATCTCGCCAGTTTGCGGATGTGCGTAGTCCTTGGCAGCAACTTTGCCAACAACATACTCAACCGGTACCTCAATCTGGGTAACGGCATCTTTTTCCAACTGACGGATGTGACGCGCAGTCACACGACGACCGGTCTCAACTACCACGGCGCCATTGGCCACGATGTCAAAGGTCGCAGTTTCACCACGCAGACGCTCCGGCACCAAATCCATCATCAACTTGCCATCTTTTACTTCAAAACCGATGGTCTCGAAGAAGGTGGCCAGGATTTGTTCGGAAGTGAAGTCCAGGGCGCGCAGAATAATGGATGCTGGCAGTTTGCGACGACGGTCGATACGGACAAACAGGTTGTCTTTCGCATCGAACTCGAAGTCCAGCCAGGAGCCACGGTAGGGGATAACGCGAGCGTTATACAGTACCTTACCGGATGAATGAGTTTTGCCTTTATCGTGGTCGAAGAAGACGCCCGGGCTGCGGTGCAGCTGGGAGACGATAACCCGCTCGGTACCATTGATAACAAAGGTGCCGTTCTCGGTCATGAGCGGAATTTCGCCCATGTATACTTCTTGTTCCTTGATGTCTTTGACGGTGCCGGCAGCTGCTTCACGGTCGTACAGAACCATACGAAGCTTGACACGCAGCGGCGCGGAGTAGGTCACTCCACGGATCTGGCATTCTTTTACGTCAAATACCGGCTCACCCAGGCGATAGCTGACATACTGAAGCTCAGCACTACCGGAGTAACTGGTGATCGGGAAAACGCTACGGAAAGCGGCCTCTAGGCCATATTCACCTTCCGGGTCAGCCTCGATGAACTGCTTGAAGGAGTCCAGCTGAATGGACAACAGATAAGGCGTGTCCAGTACCTGGTCTCGCTTACCGAAGTCCTTACGAATGCGTTTTTTTTCGGTATAAGAGTAAACCATAGGGTTCCTCAGCTCGCTGATAAGTGACCCACTCTGTCCCGCGGGACAGCTCTGTCTCAACACCGTTTTGTGTTGGCCCGGACGAAAGAAGACAGTCCGGATTGCTGGTGCACCGAGAGTCGTAAACGGTGTGAAATGCTCTCAGTCTACAGCGCAAAAAGGCTGGTGAACAAAAATTCACCAGCCCTAGCCTGTTTTATCAGGCTAATCTACATAAATGCAGATTATTTGATCTCAACAGAAGCACCGGCAGCTTCCAGCTCTTTCTTCAGAGCTTCAGCTTCGTCCTTGGACACGCCTTCCTTCAGGTTAGCCGGAGCAGCTTCTACCAGATCTTTGGCTTCTTTCAGGCCCAGACCGGTAGCGCCACGAACGGCTTTGATAACGGCAACTTTGTTGGCGCCAGCAGCAGTCAGAACTACGTCGAACTCGGTCTTCTCTTCTACTGCTTCAGCAGCAGCCGGGCCAGCCATTACGGCAGCAGCGGCAGAAACACCGAACTTCTCTTCCATAGCTTCGATCAGCTCAACAACTTCCATTACGGACATGGAAGCAACGGCTTCGATGATTTGGTCTTTAGTGATAGACATGACAAAAATTCCTGATGTTGAATAAACTCAAACAGCCTAAATAGGCGAGAATCAAGCAGCAGCTTGTTTCTGGTCGCGAACAGCAGCGATAGTACGAACCAGCTTGCCAGCAGAGGCTTCTTTCATAGTCGCCATCAACTTCGCAATTGCTTCTTCGTAAGTCGGCAGCGTGGCCAGACGATCAATTTGTGCTGCGGCGATAAACTCACCGTTAAAAGCGCCAGCCTTGATTTCGAACTTTTGGTTCGCTTTGGCAAACTCTTTGAACAGACGAGCAGCAGCGCCCGGATGTTCGTTAGAGAAAGCAATCAAGGTAGGACCGGTAAATGCGTCGTTCAGGCACTCGTATTCGGTACCTTCTACCGCGCGACGCAGCAGGGTGTTACGCACAACGCGCATGTACACACCGGCTTCACGAGCGGTTTTACGCAGGACGGTCATCTTGTCTACAGTTACACCGCGAGAATCGGCAACAACTGCAGAAAGAGCGCCTTTGGCAGCTTCGTTGACTTCAGCAACAATTGCCTTTTTGTCTTCGAGTCCCAATGCCATTGGCTTAACTCCTGGATTGAATCCGGGTCTATTGACCCAGTACTGACACATCCCCCCTACCTTTACAACAGAGGGGAACGATGCGGTAGCAGGATTCCAGAAGAGAAAGAATCTTTCTCGCTGGGTTTCCGGCACCGTCTACGCAGGAAACATTAAGGCTTTGCAGCCTCCTGCGGTCTTGGACGGAGGTCGAAACCCCCAACCAATCAAGGCGCAAAATTATAGATTAAATTTTGCGCCTTGTAAAACCCATCAATTAGGCCTGAGCTTCCAGAGAAGCTTGGTCTACGGCAACACCGGCACCCATGGTGGTGGAGATGCTGACTTTCTTGATGAATTGACCTTTGGCGGAAGAGGGCTTGCCTTTTTTCAGGGCAACCAGCAGAGCTTCCAAGTTTTCTTTCAGCTGAACTTCGTTGAAAGAAACCTTACCCAGAGTGGTATGGATGATACCATTCTTGTCGTTACGGTAACGAACCTGACCAGCCTTGGCGTTCTTGACAGCTTCGGCAACATTAGGAGTTACAGTACCAACTTTCGGGTTCGGCATCAGACCGCGCGGGCCCAGGATTTGACCCAGTTGACCAACAACGCGCATGGCATCTGGGGATGCGATAACTACATCGAAGTTCATCTCGCCTTTCTTAACCAGATCGGCCAGGTCATCCATACCTACCAGGTCAGCACCGGCAGCTTTAGCTGCTTCGGCGTTGGCACCTTGGGTAAATACGGCAACGCGTACATCACGACCGGTACCGTGCGGCAGTACAGTAGCACCACGTACGTTCTGGTCAGATTTACGAGCGTCGATACCCAGGTTGACAGCAACGTCAACGCTTTCAACGAACTTGGCGGTAGCCAGTTCTTTCAGCAGGGCAATGGCTTCGTTGATGGAGTACTCTTTGGTACCGTCAACTTTTTCGCGAATAACGCGCATACGCTTGGAAAGTTTAGCCATTGTCTTAATCCTCCACTACCAGACCCATGGAACGAGCGGAGCCTGCGATGCAACGTACTTTTGCATCCAGATCGGCACCAGTCATATCCGGCTCTTTGGTCTTGGCGATTTCTTGCAGCTGGGCAACGGTCACCTTACCAACCTTGTCTTTGTTCGGCTTGGAAGAACCAGACTTGATGCCAGCAGCTTTCTTCAGCAGGAAGGAAGCAGGCGGAGTCTTGGTTTCGAAGGTGAAGGAACGGTCGCTGTAAACGGTGATCACGACCGGAGTCGGTGAACCTTTTTCCAGCTTCTCTGTACGAGCGTTGAACGCCTTACAGAATTCCATGATGTTAACACCGTGTTGACCCAGTGCAGGACCAACGGGAGGAGACGGGTTGGCTGCACCAGCAGCAACCTGCAGCTTGATATAAGCTGTGACTTTCTTAGCCATTAGGAAAATACCTCAAAAATGGGTTCTAGCGCCTCGGAGACTTGCTCCTGCAAACGGCTCCCCAACTAATAAAGGGGCAGCGAATTATAGAGATATTCGCTGCCCCTGACAACCGTTAAACGTACAGAATTCAATCAGCCCTTTTCGACCTGACCAAAATCCAGTTCAACAGGAGTAGAACGACCGAAGATCAGTACAGAGACCTTCACGCGGCTCTTCTCATAATCGACCTCTTCAACGGTACCGTTGAAGTCGGCAAACGGACCATCAGCAACCCGCACCATTTCACCCGGTTCAAACAGGGTTTTCGGACGCGGCTTGTCGTGGGCATCCTGCAGACGGTTCAGGATGGCATCGGCCTCTTTGTCGGAGATCGGTGCCGGACGGTCGGAGGTACCGCCGATGAAGCCCATTACACGCGGTACGTTACGCACCAGGTGCCATGTGGTTTCATCCATGATCATCTGGACCAGGACATAACCCGGGAAAAACTTGCGCTCACTCTTGCGCTTCTGGCCAGCACGCATCTCGACCACTTCTTCGGTCGGGACCAGTACTTCACCGAACATGTCTTCCATGCCATGCATCTTGATATGTTCACGCAGGGACTTGGCTACACGGCCTTCATAGCCGGAAAAAGCCTGCACGACATACCATCTCATACGTTGTTCACGTTGTTCAGTCATGGCTTATC
Source organism: Aeromonas sp. R4-1 (assembly GCF_040908325.1). Lineage (NCBI taxonomy): Bacteria > Pseudomonadati > Pseudomonadota > Gammaproteobacteria > Aeromonadales > Aeromonadaceae > Aeromonas > Aeromonas sp. R4-1. The sequence continues at coordinate 1,700 of NZ_JBFODM010000094.1, read as the reverse complement.
CTTACACACCGGTAATCAGGTTGACCAACCAGACCAAGGCACCGTCCAGAACGAACAGCAGCAGCCCCATCACGGCGGTCACCGCCAGCACAATCAGGGTTGTCTGAATGGCTTCCTGACGGGTCGGCCATACGACCTTGCGGACTTCCAGGCGAGACTCACGGGCGAATGCCAGTGTTGCCTTTCCCTTGGTGGTTTGCAGGGCTACTGCACCGGCAGCAGCAATGACAACGACCACACCCAGGGCGCGGACGGCAGCGACAACATCGTTGAGCAGGTAATTACCCACTACAGCGGCCGCCAGGATAATGAAAACCAGGCCCCAAAGCAGGGTATCCTTGCTTCCGCCCTGGCTCTCAGAACTAACACTCATACAACCCACCTGTATCTGACGTAACCAAAGACACAAAAGCCCCGTACGAGACGAGGTATATGGCAGGGGCGGCAGGACTCGAACCCGCAACCATCGGTTTTGGAGACCGCTGTTCTACCAATTCGAACTACGCCCCTACACAAGAAAGCCCCTATTATAGGGGCTTTGCTTTATTTATGTAAGCCAAAGATTAAGCGATAACTTTAGCTACAACACCAGCACCTACGGTACGGCCACCTTCACGGATAGCGAAACGCAGGCCGTCGTCCATCGCGATCGGCGCAATCAGGGTAACAACCATCTTGATGTTGTCGCCCGGCATTACCATCTCTACGCCTTCCGGCAGTTCGATGGTACCGGTCACGTCGGTAGTACGGAAGTAGAACTGCGGACGGTAGCCTTTGAAGAACGGGGTATGACGACCACCTTCTTCTTTGGACAGTACGTACACTTCAGATTCGAACTTGGTGTGCGGCTTGATAGAACCCGGCTTGGCCAGTACCTGACCACGCTCTACGTCTTCACGCTTAACACCACGCAGCAGCGCGCCGATGTTCTCGCCTGCACGACCTTCGTCCAGCAGCTTGCGGAACATTTCAACACCGGTACAGGTGGTAGAAACGGTATCTTTGATACCAACGATTTCTACAGTCTCACCTACTTTAACGATACCGCGCTCTACACGACCGGTAACTACAGTACCACGGCCAGCGATAGAGAATACGTCTTCGATAGGCATCAGGAACGGCTGGTCAATCGCGCGCTCCGGCTCCGGGATGTAGGTATCCAGGTGGCCAGCCAGCTCGATGATCTTCTCTTCCCACTGAGCGTCGCCTTCCAGCGCTTTCAGTGCGGAACCACGAACTACCGGCAGGTCATCACCCGGGAAGTCGTACTCGGTCAGCAGTTCACGAACTTCCATCTCTACCAGTTCGAGCAGCTCTTCGTCATCAACCATGTCACACTTGTTCATGAACACGATCATGTACGGGATACCAACCTGACGACCCAGCAGGATGTGCTCACGAGTCTGCGGCATCGGGCCGTCAGTCGCTGCTACTACCAGGATCGCGCCGTCCATCTGGGCAGCACCGGTGATCATGTTTTTAACGTAGTCGGCGTGACCCGGGCAATCTACGTGGGCGTAGTGACGGGTAGCGGTGTCGTATTCTACGTGGGAGGTGTTGATGGTGATACCACGCTCACGCTCTTCCGGTGCCTTGTCGATCTGGTCGAAGGCGAAAGCTTTACCACCGAAGTGCTTGGCCAGCACGTTGGTGATAGCTGCAGTCAGGGTGGTTTTACCGTGGTCAACGTGGCCGATGGT
>NZ_JBFODM010000093.1:0-11306 GCF_040908325.1 Aeromonas sp. R4-1 | reverse complement strand
TGACCATGGCCTGTCACAGGCCCGCATTGCCAAACAGCTCGGGGTTCATCCATCGACTATCAGTCGTGAGCTTCGTCGTAATTGTGCTGGGCAGGCCTATCAGCCGCAGCAGGCTCACCAACTTGCCACGGCACGACGGCTGACGAGTCAGAAGCGTACTGTCCCGTCTGATACCATCGACTTTGTTTGCATGGCGCTGGTCGCGGACTGGAGTCCCGAGCAAATCAGTGGCGTTGGAGACATGATTAACTGCCCGGTTAGCCACGAGTGGATATACCGCTATGTGGCACGCGACAAGGCCAACGGTGGCACGCTATACCGGCATCTGCGTCAGGGTCACAAACGCTATCGCAAGGGTAAGAACAGCAAACGCAGTGTCATTCCCAATCCGGTATCGATTGATGAACGCCCTGCGATAGTCAATGAGCGGAGCCGTGTGGGAGATTGGGAAGTCGATACCGTGTTGGGTAAGCAAGGCAGCGGTGCAATAGTGAGTCTGTTGGAGCGTAAGAGCCGGCTCTACCTGGTTCAATACGTTCCCAGCAAAACAGCCAGCGCGGTGGCGGACACCATTATCAGCATGCTGAAACCCTACCAGGCACATGTCCATACCATCACAGCTGACAATGGTAGCGAGTTTGTCGAACATGAACGTGTTGCAGCAGAGCTGGAAGCGCAGGTGTACTTTGCGCATCCATACAGTGCATGGGAACGGGGACAGAATGAGAATAGCAATGGTCTGCTGCGGCAATATGTGCCCAAAGGCAGTGATTTGAGTGTGGTGACAGCAGAGGCACTGTCAGCCGTCGAAAAGCGGCTGAACTTCAGGCCGCGCAAATGCTTGGGATTCAAACAGCCACAGGTGGTTTTTGACGAACTTCTGAAAGCAGCCTGATTTTTAATCGGGAATTGCACTTCGAAGTTGAATTCGCGATCAGATTGCAGAAATAGGCATCCATGACCTGCTAATTAAAAGCGGGCCAATGGCCCGCTTGGTTATATTTCACTCACTACACCATCACACCGGCGGATGAAAATGGCTGGCTTCGCGAGTGGCCATCTCCTCGTAGGTGGCCCACTTCTGCCACGCCACTTTTTGCGCCACCTGCATCAGCCGCTCGGCCTCCTCCGGATGGCTCTGGGCCAATACCCGATAACGGGTCTCCTCCTGCCGATATTCAGCAAGGGGGATGGAGGGGCGCAGGCTGTCGAGGCTGAAGGGGTTCTGCCCCGCACTGCGCAATACCGGGTTGTAGCGCATCAACGGCCAGTGACCGGAGGCCACGGCCCGTTTTTGCTGGGTCAGGCCAAACTCCATATCGATGCCATGGGCGATACAGTGGCTGTAGGCGATGATAAGCGACGGGCCCGGATAGGCCTCCGCTTCACGCAAGGCCTGCAGCGCCTGCTGCGGATTGGCACCAAAGGCGATGCGGGCAACATAGACGTTGCCGTAGGAGATGGCCTGCAGCGCCACATCCTTCTTGGCCAGCGTCTTGCCCCCCGCCGCGAACTTGGCGACGGCACCGAGCGGGGTCGATTTCGACATCTGGCCGCCAGTGTTGGAGTAGACCTCGGTATCCATCACCAGCACGTTCACATCGCGCCCGGAGGCGAGCACATGATCGAGCCCCGATGAGCCGATGTCATAGGCCCAGCCATCGCCGCCGATGATCCAGACCGAACGGCGCACCAGCTGATCGATAAGCGACAGCAGCTCGCGGGCCTTGCCGGATTTCACCTCCTCCAGCCGCTCCCGCACTTGCGCTACCCGGGTGCGCTGGGCGCGGATCTCCGACTCCAGCCGCTGCGGGGCGCTAATCAGGGTATCGACCAGCTCGGCGCCCAGCTCCCCCTTCATCGCTTCAAGGGCCGCCACCGCCTGACCGTGATGCTGATCGGCGGTGAGACGGAAGCCAAAGCCAAACTCGGCGTTGTCCTCGAACAGGGAGTTCGACCAGGCCGGCCCCTTCCCTTCGCCGTTCTTGGCCCACGGCGTAGTCGGCAGGTTGCCGCCGTAGATGGAGGAGCAACCGGTGGCGTTGGCCACCAACATGCGGTCGCCAAACAGCTGGGTCAGCAGCTTGAGATAGGGGGTCTCGCCACAGCCGGCGCAGGCACCGGAGAACTCGAACAGGGGTTCGAGGAACTGGGCACCGCGCACCGTGGAGAAGTCCACCCTCTCGCGGGCAGGCCAGGGCAGGCTCTCGAACCAGCGCAGCGCCTGTTTCTGGCCAGCCAGATGGGGCGCCTTGTCCATCATGGTGATGGCCCGCTCGCCCTCGTGTTCCTCATCGGCCCCGGCCCGTACCGGACAGGCCTGCACGCACTGACCGCAGCCGGTGCAATCCTCCGGATAGAGTTGCAAGGTGTAGCGGCTGTCGGGGAAACCCTTGGCGGTGACGGGCACCGACTGCGCTGCCTCGGGGGCGGTCGCCAGCCAGTCCTGATGGTAGAACTTGGCCCGCAGCGCCGCGTGGGGGCAGACAAAGACGCAGTTGCCGCACTGGATGCAGATATCGGAGTGCCAGATCGGGATCTCGCGGGCGATATCCCGCTTCTCGAAGCGGCTGGTGGCGGTGGGGTAAGTGCCATCCACCGGCAGCATGGAGACAGGGATCAGGTCACCGCGCCCAGCCAGCATCTCGCCTGTGACCCGCTGGACAAACTCGCTGCCCCCCGGTGCCAGTGGCAGCGGATAGTCGCTGATCTGCTCGTCACCGGCCGGGATCGCCACCTTGCTCAAGTGAGCCAGGGTGTCATCCACCGCGGCGAAGTTGCGCGCCACCACCTCGGGCCCCTTGCGGGCATAACTCTTCTCGATGCTCTCCTTGATCAGCGCAATGGCCTCATCCCGCGGCAAGACTCCGGCCAGCGCGAAGAAGCAGGTCTGCATAATGGTGTTGATGCGATTGCCCATGCCGTTTTGCTCGGCCACCCGATCCCCATCGATGCAGTAGAGCTGGATATCGAGGGCGCGAATACGGGCCCGCAGCCGCTCGGGCAACTCGGCCCAGACCCGGTCAGGCTCATAGGGAGCATTGAGCAGCAGGGTCGCCCCTTCGGCGGCGTGCTCCAGCAGATCGACAGACTCGACAAACCCCCACAGGTGGCAGCCGATAAAGCTCGCCTGCTCGATAAGCCAGGGGGCATCGATAGGCTCGGGGCCAAAGCGCAGGTGGGACACAGTGCGCGAGCCCGACTTCTTGGAGTCGTAGACGAAGTAGCCTTGGGCGTGGAACCCCTCCAGCTCGCCGATGATCTTGATGCTGTTCTTGTTAGCGCCTACCGTGCCGTCGGCACCAAGGCCGAAGAAGAGCGCCCGCACCCGACTGGCGGGCTCCAGATCGCCTATGGGGTGCCAGGCCAGACTGAGGCCCGACACATCATCCACTATCCCCACGGTAAAGCGCGGGCGCGGCGCATCAGAGGCGAGTTCCTCGAACACGGCCGCGCACATGGCGGGGGTGAACTCTTTGGAAGAGAGGCCGTAGCGACCGCCGCTGAGCCACGGCAGCCGCTTGATAAGGCCGCGCTGCAAGCCATCGATCAGCGCGCTCTGCACATCCAGCAGCAGCGGCTCGCCACCGGCACCCGGCTCCTTGGTGCGATCCAGCACCGCCATGCGCCGCACGCTCGCGGGTAGCGCATCTAGCAACGCCTGTACCGGGAAGGGGCGATAGAGGCGCACAACCAAGACCCCGGTCTTGCGATCCTGCCGGTTGAGCCAATCCACCGTGGTGCGGGCAGTGGCGGCCCCCGAGCCCATCAGCACGATGACGTCGGTGGCATCGGGCGCGCCGTGGTACTCCACCAGCCGGTAGTGGCGGCCGGTCAGCTCGCCGAGATTGTCCATGCACTGCTGCACCCGGGCCGGTACCGCCTCGTAGAAGGGGTTGACGCTCTCGCGGGACTGGAAATAGGTATCCGGGTTCTGGGCGGTGCCGCGCATCACGGGATGATCCGGGTTGAGGGCCCGGGCGCGGTGGGCCCGCACCCAGTCGTTGTCGATAAGAGCGCGAATTTCATCCCGATGCAGGGCGGTGATCTTGTTCACCTCGTGGGAGGTACGGAACCCGTCGAAGAAGTGGATAAAGGGCACCCGGCACTGCAGGGTGACGCTGTGAGCGACCAAGGCCAAGTCCTGCGCCTCCTGCACCGAGCCGGATGCAAGCATGGCAAAGCCGGTGCTGCGCGCCACCATCACGTCCTGATGGTCGCCAAAAATCGACAGCCCCTGCGCCGCGAGCGAACGGGCCGCCACATGGAACACCGCCGAAGTCAGTTCACCGGCGATCTTGTACATGTTGGGCAGCATCAGCATCAGCCCCTGACTGGCGGTGAAGGTGGTGGCGAGCGCCCCCGCCTGCAGGGCGCCGTGTACCGTGCCGGCCGCCCCCCCTTCGCTTTGCATCTCCACCACTGTGGGAATGTTGCCCCACAGGTTGGTCTGCCCCTCCGCCGCCCAGGCATCGGCCAGTTCGGCCATGGTCGAGCTCGGGGTAATGGGGTAGATGGCACACACTTCGCTCAGCTGGTAGGCCACCCGGGCCGCGGCTTCGTTGCCGTCGACCATGATCAGTTCATGTTTCATTGGGACTCCTCCGGTTGGCGCAGCTCGATGGCGTGACAGGGACACTGGTCGTGACAGGCACCGCAGCCGGTGCAGCGCTCGGCGTCCACCTGATAGCCTTTGCCCGGCCCCAGCTTGGCGATGGCCTGTTCGGGGCAACTGCCGTAGCAGCCGTCGCACTCGAAGCAGTTGCCGCAGGAGTAGCAGCGCGCCGCCTCGTAGCGGGCGGCCACCTCATCCAGCCCGCCGATGATCTCGCCAAAGTCATCCCGCGCCCACGCCGGTTTGACCGGCTGACTGCTGGCCGGGGCGTGGGTCTGGAACCAGAGTTGCAACTGCTCTGGCCCCACCAGCGGGTAGGAGACCATCTTTTGGTAGTGGCGACCACGCAGCCAGGCATCCATATGGCGCGCCGCCTTCTTGCCATGGCCGGTGGCGATGGTGACGGTGCGCTCGGAGGGCACCATGTCGCCGCCCGCAAACAGACCCGGCACATCCGTCATCAGGTTTTCGCCAACCTGCACTACCCCCTCCTTGCTGACCCGCACGCCGGGAATACTCTCCAGCACGCTCAAGTCCACCTCTTGGCCCAGCGCCAGAATAAGGGAGTCCGCTTCGAGGGTTTCAAACTTGCCGGTGGGCACCGGTTTGCCCTCGGCATCCAGCGCCATCACCTCCACCTCGATATGGGTATTGTCGAGCTGGCGGATGCTGCGCAGCCAGTTGATCTTGATACCCTCCTCCTCGGCCTCGTCGGCTTCAAAGGCGTGGGCAGGCATATGGTCCCGATCGCGGCGGTAGATAATCATTGCCTCTTCAACGCCCAAACGGCGGGCGGTACGGGCCGCATCCATGGCGGTGTTGCCGCCGCCGTAGATGGCCACCCGCCGTCCCAGTTTGGGCGGTGGCAGTCCTTTCTCTTCGGCCAGACTGGCCTGCTCGAGGAAACTCACCGCATCGAGGATCTTGCCCGCTTCCCGCGCCGGAATATCGACCCGCTTGGCCAGATGGGCGCCGATGGCCATAAAGACAGCGTCAAAGCCCCCCTCGTCGCGCTCGCGCAGCACATCCTCCACCTTGTGGTTAAGAGTGAGGGTCACTCCGGCCGCCACGATACGGGCTACCTCCCGCTCCAGCACGTCGCGGGGCAGACGATAAGCGGGAATACCAAAGCGCAGCATGCCGCCCGCCAGTGGCCCCGCTTCGCGGATCTCCACCTGATGGCCGAGCCGATTGAGGTGCCAGGCGCAGGAGAGACCTGAGGGACCGGCGCCAATGACCAGCACCTTCTTGCCGCTGGCAGGGGCAGGTGACGCAGGCTGCCAACCGCGGGCCAGCGCCTCGTCGCCGAGGAAACGCTCGATAGCGTGGATGGAGACGGATTCATCCACCTGACCGCGGTTACAGGCGCTCTCGCAGGGGTGATAGCAGACCCGGCCATGAATGGCGGGCAAAGGGTTCTCTTCGATCAGGGTCTGCCAGGCCGCCTCAAAACGACCGGCCTGCGCCAAAGAGAGCCAGGCCTGGATATTTTCTCCGGCCGGGCAGGCGTGATTGCAGGGTGGCAGGGCCGGCCGCCAGACGGGTAGCCGGGTACGCACCGGGCCTGTTCCCGTTTTCAGGGAGAGTTCCGGCAATGGGGTCATGTCCAGTTGTTTGCTCATACATTGCTTTCTTCTTTTTGTGTGACAGGCCCCACCCGATGGCGCTTGATACCGTGTAGCCGAGGCGGACGGTGGCCGGATGGGGAAGAAGCGAAAGCGTTAGAAACTGGGAACTGAGTCGATAATGGCCGCTTTTTTGTACTGATTAGCGAATCAGGATCAAAAAATGTTGCATTTTATGGTTCATAGAGACCAGAACGTGACTCAAGTAACATCTTCTCCAGCTGACCGCTGGCTTTCAGTTTGGCGAGCCCCCGATTGAAGGTTTTGATCAATTCGTCAGCGTTGGCGCGCTTGCGGCTGATCAACAGGTGACCTTCGACCTTCATCACGGGTTTTGAATGGGTTGCAAAGAGATCGACCGTGCTGGCCGGGTAGAACTGACGCAGGGAGTAGTAGCCGACATCTATGTTCTCCAGGGTTAGGTCGGCGCGGCCGGAGAGCAGCAGATCGAAGCTCTGGCGCAGCCGGGTGACGAACTGCACCTGCAGCGGCACCTGCGCGATGGCTGCAAAAAAATCTGCATTGTAGGTATAGCCACTGACCGCAGCCAGCTTGCGATCCGCCAGATCCTGATAGCCACGCCATTCCAGCGGATCTGACTTGAGATAGAACCAGACGTAGGTTTCGCTCAGGATGGGATCGCTATAGAGATGGGTTTTGCGCCGCTCGCTCGACTCATACCAGTGGACAGTGCCATCCACCACCCCCTCCTCCGACAAGCGAAAGGCACGCTTCCAGGGTAGAAACTGAAACTTGACGCTCACCCCTTCACTCTTGAATGCCTCGCTCACCACATGAGGGATAAGCCCCTGATATTTCAGCGTCTCGGAGCAGTAAGGGGGATACTCTCCCGTGGTCAGGGTCAGCTCCTGCGCCCAGAGCCCGTGGCAAAAAAGGCTCCCCGCCAGCAACCAGCTTATTTTCATCCCGATGCCCTCTTGTTCTGTTTTCCCAACTATAGACCGCCCCCTTGAAAGGATTGCCGGATCGCCGGGGAACCGTTATGTTCCCCTTTTTCCAGGCGATCGCGCCGCGTCACAAGGATATGAAGATGCCCAGGCTAGACAGCATTCACCTCTACCCCATCAAATCGACTGCAGGCATGCCGCTGGCTCGCGCCCGGGTGACCGAAGAGGGACTGGCAGGGGATCGCCGCTACATGGTGGTCAAATCGGACGGCACCTTTATCACCGCCCGAACCCATCCCCAACTGCAACAGGTCGTGGCTACCCCCATCGAAGGTGGCTTGCAACTGCGCTATCCGGGCTTTGAACCGCTCACCCTGCAAGAGGTCGACTTCAGCCGCGCCCCGCAAGCTACCGGAGTCTGGAGCGACCGTTTCACCGCCCTGCACACCGACCCCAAAGCCGATGGGTGGCTAAGCCGGGTGGCAGGGGAGACGGTGCAACTGCTCTGGCTGGGTGAAACCTCTGATCGCTTTCGCGAGAAGACCGGCACCCGGGTCAGCTTTGCCGACGGTTATCCGCTGCTGCTGATAAGCCAGGCTTCCCTTGAGGATCTCAATCTGCGCTCCGATGCGCTGCACCAGATGAGCCAATTCCGCACCAATCTGGTGGCAAGCAATACCCAGCCCTTCGAGGAGGACAGCTGGGTGCGTATCCGCATCGGCGAGGTGGAATTCAAGGTGGTCAAGCCCTGCAGCCGCTGCATCATGACCACGGTGGAAGCGGGCACCGATCGTTTCAACGCCCTGAAAGAACCGCTGGCCACCCTCACCCGCTACCGCCGTGGCGAGGATGGCGAGGTCTACTTCGGCCAGAACCTGATCGCCCTGAACGAGGGCTGGATTGAGGCCGGCAGCGAGATTGAGGTGCTGGAGCGTACCCGTCCGGTGGTCTATCCCGCCGCCGCGCCGAAGAAGCGGGAGCTGGTCTGCGTGGCCCGCGAACCGCTGGCGCGGGATCTGGAGACCTTCTGGTTCGAGGCGACCGATGGCGAGCCCCTGCCCGACTACCTGCCGGGCCAGCATCTGCCCATCAGTCTCGATATCAAAAACGAGCGGATCCAGCGGCGCTATACCCTGAGCTCTACGCCGGATCACCCGGAGCGTTACAGCATCAGCGTCAAAAAGGTGGAGGGTGGCCGCATCTCCCACTGGCTGCACCAGCAGTTGCAGGTGGGTGATCGGCTGCTGGCCGCCAACCCCGTTGGCGAGTTTCACTTAGGGTCCGAGCGCAACCTCCTGTTGCTCTCCGCAGGCTCCGGCGTCACCCCCATGCTGGCGATAGCCCGCACCCTGGCGCTACGCGGGGAGCTGGAAGAGGTTCACTTTATGCACCTGTGCCGCAGTGAAGCGGACATTCCCGCCGCCAGCGAACTGCACGCCATGGCGCAGCAGGGGATGACCCTCACCATTATCCTGAGCCAGCCGGACAATCACTGGCAGGGGCTGCAAGGGCGACTCAATGATGAGCATCTGCAACTGATCAAAGGGCTGGCCGAAAAAGAGGTCTTTATCTGCGGCCCCCACGGCTTTATGGCCGATGCTGCCGCCAAAGTTGCAGCCCTCGGCGTACCGGCCGCACGGATCAGACAGGAGAGCTTTGGCGGCGCCATTCTCTCGGTGGCCCGCCCCCATCAGGCGGTGCAACTGCGTATCGGCGCCCAAGCCTTTACCGGCAACAATCAGGGTACTGTGCTGGATCAGGCCAACAAGCAAGGTGTAGAGCTGCCGTGGAGCTGCCGCGCCGGCATCTGCGGCAGTTGCAAACAGACGCTGATCTCGGGCGAGGTGGATCACCCCGACGCCCCCGCCATCACCGCCGCCGAGCGGGCCGAGGGCAAGATCCTTGCCTGCTGCGCCGTGCCGCTCACTGACCTTGAAATCCTATGATCGGGTGATCGGGTGATCGGGCCGCATTAATTCACGCCAATCCAGATGACCGGGGAATTGACCCCGGTCATCTTTATCCACACTTGTTCACCTGATCCGCCCTTAATTTGTCCCCACCGCCTTCATCTGTAAGTTTCCCTTCCTATACTCTCAGAGCAAAAAGCCTTGCCAGCCATTGACTTGGCGATGCTCCATACGACACTCAGTCATAGGGAAAGGACGCCCATACCATGGAACAGAACAAGCCCGCCTTTCAGCTCAACCTGCTGCTATCCGTCATCACCCTGATCCTGCTGTCACTGGTGTTTTTCGCCTACAGCTGGGCGGGTAAACAACTGGAAGAGAGTTATCGACAACAATATGTCTCCTACCTGCTGGCCGACGAACTGCGCCAATCCTCCGATGATCTGACCCGCCTCGGGCGCACCTATGTCATCACCAAGGATCCAGCCTACGAGCAGCAGTACATGCGGATCCTGGCCATTCGCAACGGCGAACAGCCGAGACCGGATGGCTACAACCGTATCTACTGGGACTTTGTCGCCGCCAACGGCCAGAATCCCCGCCCCGACAGCAATGTTCGCCGTGGCCTGATCGACCTGATGAAGGATGCCGGTTTCACCGACGGCGAACTCGCCAAACTGAACGAGGCCAAAAACAACTCGGATGCGCTGGTCAACACCGAGGTCGCCGCCTTCAAGCTGGTGAAGCAGAGCGATGGCGACCCGGTTGCCAACCAGCAAAAAGCCATCGCCATCTTAATGCGAAAGGGGACTCCCTCCGACGTAGGTGGGAGGGGAATTTCGCCGGGGCGTCAGCCCCGCTGGTTTTGAATGTATTGCTTGATCACCTCCAACGGCGCACCGCCGCAAGAGCCAGCAAAGTAGGAGCGTGACCAGAGCACGGGCTTGCTGTAGGCACCTCTCAAGTCCAGAAATTCATTGCGCAGCCGCCTTGATGTTACCGCCTTCAACGAGTTAACCAGTACCGATAACTGTACCGTTGGGCCGTACTCTATCAACATGTGAACATGGTCAGCCTCTCCGTCACACTCTTTCAGTTGTGCGCCAAAGTCGCTACAAACCTCAGTAGCATACTGATTGAATGCAGCAAGGTGTAAATCGCCCAATATCTTTTTTCGATACTTAGTCACAAATACCAAGTGAACATGGAGAAGATAAGCAGCATGGCGTGATTTGTTGATATTTACGACTTGCATTTAATGACTCTGCTCGGTGTAATGATGTGAAGAAATATTGCTACACACTGAGCATTTAATGCAAATTCTAAAAGCCTACAAATTCCGACTCGAACCGACCGAACAACAAGCGCAACGCCTGCGCCAGTTGGGCGGCAGTGCTCGTTATGTCTGGAATCACGGGCTGGCAGAAACCAAACGCATTCTTGATTCTGGCGAAAAACTGCCTTCTGCCTTTGAGCTTAACCGGATGCTCACCAGTTGGAAGAAAGTCCCAGAAATGGCCTTTCTGGCCGAGGCATACACCGACAACCTCCAGCAGAAACTCAAGGATTTGCACGGCGCGTGGATGCGTTGTTTTGATAAAAAACTCGTCGCCAAAGCCCCAGTTTTCAAGAAGAAAAGCGACAACCGCGACTCTATCCGGTTCGTCAACTTCGACAAGTATTGCCGCCTTGAGAAAGGCCGTGTGAAACTGCCAGCCGGGCTGGCGTGGGTTAAGTTTCGCCAGTCACGCCCAGTAGAAGGGAAGATTAAAAACGCCACTGTCAGCCAAGCCGCCGGGCACTGGTATATCTCATTACAGGTCGAGCAGGAGACGCCTGAGCCAATTCACCCGTCCGGCTCAATGGTCGGGCTGGATGCGGGTATTGCCAAGCTCGCAACCCTGTCAGATGGCACGGTGTTTGAGCCCGTCAACAGCTTCAAAACCCATCAGGCCAAGCTGGCAAGGCTCCAGCGCCAGTTGAGCAAAAAAGTAAAGTTCAGCAGTAACTGGAAGAAGCAAAAAGCCAAGATCCAGCGCCTGCATTCACATATCGCCAATACCCGCCGCGATTACCTTCACAAGGTCACAACGACTATCAGCAAAAACCACGCGATGATCGTCATTGAGGATTTGAAGGTTGCCAACATGTCAAAATCAGCAGCGGGCACGACAAGCCAGCCGGGGCGCAACGTCCGGGCAAAATCAGGGCTGAATCGTTCGATATTGGATCAGGGCTGGTTTGAGCT
>NZ_JBFODM010000092.1:0-74299 GCF_040908325.1 Aeromonas sp. R4-1 | reverse complement strand
GTTGAAGAGGCTCGCAACCAGACCGGGGTGTTCATCCTGGCGACCAATGACCACAGCGATACGCTGACTATGGCCGAACTGTTGGCCACCTATAAAGCACAGCAGAATGTCGAGCGAGGCTTTCGTTTTCTCAAGAGCCCGGAGTTTTTAACCTCCTCACTGTACCTGAAAAAACCGGAGCGGATTGAAGCGTTGCTGATGGTGATGACCTGTAGCCTGATGATTTACGCAGCGTTGGAGCACCGGATCAGGCAGGGATTAGTGGCGCAGAACCGCAGTGTGGCGGATATGAAAAAGAAACCGACCCAGCAGCCGACGGCCCGTTGGATCTTTTTGCGCTTTGGTGGCATCCATGAATATCGACTGGGAGAAGCTCCGCCACAAGTAACGGAGCTAACAGGAGACCAGCAGATCATTTTGGAGGTATTGGGTGAGCGCTACCGACAAATTTATTCCTAAATCAGGTGCGGAATGTCGGTCTCATGATTCACAGGGCGCCGCTCGGTAAGAGCCGAGCTCTCTGCTGATGGAATATCCGGTAACCGTTATCTCTGGTCAGGGAGCGTGAGGGATAGAGAGCGCCCCAAGGTAAGGCCGGGATATTCAGGGTCGCCGATGCATGTAATTGGCTCTGCTGCCATGACTGCCCCTGATAATGAGCAATGGCGTTCGTCTGCCGTGTGGGCGAGGGAGTTCGGTGCGGTCGATGGTGATGGCATTCCCCACTCTGCCGGCAGAGTGGGGAATGGCCAGGTGAAGCGCTATCGGGGCGCCACGCTATCGCTGCCACCCAGGGCGCGATAGATTTTGGCTGTGGTGGTGAGCTGCTCTTTTTGCTGGGCCAGCAGGCTCTGCTGGGCATCCCACAGTCTGTTCTGCTCATCGAGCCAGGCTTGCACGCCGGTCGCACCCGCTTGGAAGCGTGCCTTTGCCAAGCGTTCGGCCTCCTGGGCATAACTCAGCTGCTCCTGCAGATAATCGAGTCGCTGCTGGCCATAGTGGCGGGCGGCCAGATTGTCTTCCACCTCTACCAGTGCGATGTAGAGCTGTTTGCGAAACTCGGTTTCAGCGATCTGGTAATCCAGCTCTGAGCTTTCAATGGCGAGCTGGGTGCGGTTGTATTCGAGGAAGGGGAGGGCGAGGCTGGCCCCCAGCGTACCAACCGGATTTTGCAGTACCTGCGCCAATCTATCGGATGCTGTGCTGGCACTGCCGGTCAGGGTCAGGCTGGGGTAGAAGCTGGTGCGGATCTCGTCCCCTTTTGCCAGCGTCTTGCGCAGCCGCAATTCTGCCGCTTTGACGTCGGGGCGGCGTGCCAGCACATCGGCCGGAATACCCACCGCAAGTTCAGGAATGGTCTGCTTTGCAAGGGAAGCGGGTGCATACTCCAGCGGCCCGCTGCTGCGGCCCAGCAACAGACGCAGGGCATTGCGAGCTTGCTCCTGCTGCGCCTTGAGGGAGGCCAGCTCAGCCTGTTTTCCTGCCAACAGTTGGCGTGCCTGCGCCAGATCGAGTCGGGTGATGGCGCCTGCCTGGTATTTGGTTTGGGTCAGCTGCTCGGTACGGGTCAGGTTGGCCAGCTGCTGTTCTCCGAGCGTGATGGCAGAGCCGAGATAGCCGAGCTGCCAATACTGCTCCAGGGTATTGCCGATCAGCAGCAGTCGGGTGCTGGCGAGATCCTGCTCGCTTGCCGCCGCCTCCCAGCTTGCCTGATCCCGCACCGAGGCAAGCTTGCCCCACAAATCCACTTCGTAACTGAGGCTCAGCGAGGGGCCCAGACTGTTGGTGTCTTTGCCGGTTTTCAGATCCTTGTTGCCACTGGCTGCGATAGTGCCATTGACCGAGGGGGTGAGGTTGGTATCGGCCTGCTCGGCGCCCAGTCTGGCGCTTTTGAGCTTGAGGGCCGCCACACGCATGTCCGGGTTGGCAGCCAGTACCGCCTCGATCAATTTGTCGAGTTGGGGATCATGAAATTCCCGCCACCATGGGCCTGCCTGCGCAGCCAGTTGGGCGCCCTCTGCCTGTTGCCATGCAGGGGCGATCGCCAGCTCGGGTCTTTGATAGGTGCTGTGCTGACTGCAGCCGCTGAGGGCCATGCAGAGAGCCAGCCAGGAGAGTTTGTGCATTGTTATTCCCTCGCCAGTGCGACAACAGGGTCGAGCCGCGCCGCATTGCGTGCCGGCAGGTAACCAAACAGGATCCCGATGAGTGACGAGCAGCCAAAGGCCATCAGGATGGAGAAGAGCGAGAACTGCATCTTGATGGAGTCCACCAGCAGTGAAAAGAGCGCGCCAATACCGAGCGAGAGGCCGACGCCGAAGATCCCCCCCAGCAGGCTCACCATCACGGCTTCAATCAGGAACTGCTGCAGAATATCCGACTGGCGGGCGCCTACTGCCATGCGAATGCCGATCTCGCGGGTGCGCTCCACCACCGACACCAGCATGATGTTCATCACGCCCACCCCACCGACGATCAGCGAGATCACTGCGATGGCCGAGACCATCAGGGTCATGGTAGCGGTGGTTTTCTCCACCGATTTGATGATGCTGTCGCTGCTGAAGGTGAAGAAATCCTTCACCCCGTGGCGCTTGGTGATCAGCTCGATCACCGCCTGCTCGGCCAGTGCCGGTTGTACCCCGTCTTTGACCCGGATGGTGATCTGGCTGAAGTGGTGCTGCGAGATGAGGCGACTCATCACCGCGCTGTAGGGCAGCCAGATATTGACCGACTGGCTGGTGGGGCCAAAGCCGGTCTCCTGCGAAACCACACCGACAATCCGCACCGGCAAGGTGCCGACCAGTACTACCTTGCCGACCGGATCCTCCTTGCCAAGCAGGCTGGTGATGCTCTTCTTGTCCACCACGGCGACGGCGGCACGCTGCTGGATATCTTGCCACTCCAGTAAGCGACCACTGACCAGCGTCATCCCCTTTACCTTGAAATAGTCGTTACCGACCCCGGTCACGTTGCCGCTGTTGGTCTTGTTGCGATAGCGCAACTGGCCTGAGCTGCCGATCTCGGGGCTGGCGCCCGCAAGATAGGGTTGCCCCAGCAGAGCATCGAGATCCCCCTTGTTGAGGGTCTGGATGCTGGCCATCTTCTCATCGCCCCATCCCTTGCCCGGGAAGATTTCGATGGTGTTGGTGCCCATCGCATTGATCTGGTCGATCACCTTGGCGCGCGCCCCTTGACCAAGAGCGACCACGCTCACCACGGCGGCGATGCCGATGATGATGCCGAGCATGGTGAGGAAGGTGCGCATCCGGTGGGCGAGCATGGCATGCATCGCCATCCGTCCCGCTTCCCGATAACGATCCCAGTCGTGGCCCATGGCACCTTTAGTGAGCACTATTTTTTGAGGGGCTTTGGCGGTGGCTGGAGCCAACACGGCCGTTTGGCAGGGGCCGCTATCTTGTTCAATCCGACCATCCTTGAGAGTGATGATCCGGTCGGCATGGCTGGCCACGTTCATATCGTGGGTGACCAGAATGATGGTGTGGCCCTGAGCGTGCAGCTCCTTGAGGATCGCCATCACCTCCTTGCCGCTCTGGCTATCCAGTGCGCCGGTCGGTTCATCGGCGAGGATTACTTCGCCGCCATTGGCCAGCGCCCGGGCGATACTGACCCGCTGCTGCTGACCGCCGGAGAGCTGGCCCGGGGTATGGTGGCTGCGATCGGCCAGCCCCAGTCTACCCAGCAGCTGACGCGCGCGCGCCTGGCGATCCGGGCGACTGGTGCCGGCATAGACGGCGGGGATCTCCACGTTGGCGGCGGCATCGAGATGGGGCAGCAGGTGGTAGCGCTGAAAGATAAAACCGAAGTGGTGGCAGCGCAGCCGGGCCAGCGCCAATGTATCCATGGTCGCGGTGTCCTGACCGCGAAACAGATACTGGCCGCTGCTCGGGCTATCGAGACAACCCAGCAGGTTCATCAGGGTCGACTTGCCGGAGCCGGACGCGCCGACAATGGCGATCATCTCTCCTGCCGTGATGGTGAGATCAAGAGGGTGGAGCACGGTGACTTCGCTGTCGCCGCTCTGGTAGCGTCGCTCGACCCCTTTCAGCTGGATCAACGGCAGCTGGTTCAGGGGCTCACTCATAGCATCACCGCCATCTCATCATTGTCGGCGGGGGCTCCGTGATTGAGCTGCACCTCCTCCTTCTCGCTCAGCCCGCTGATCACCTCAATGCGGATCTCATCCTTCATACCGGTCTTGATATGGCGGGTTTCGGTTGTCTCATCGTCCTTGATCACGGTGACTTCATACTCGTTGTCACCCAGCGACCTGCCGAGGGCGGTTTGCGGCACAGTGAGCACCTGCTTGCGCTCGCCGAGCACTATGGTCACCTGGGTGGTCATTGCCACTCGCAGGGTATGATCGGGATTGGGCACATCGAACAGGGCGTAGTAGTAAACGGCCGCATTATTGGTGGTGGTGCCTGTGGTGGCCTGATCATTGATGTTGGTAGGCGCTAACTCCACGGCGCGAAGCGTACCCTGATAGCGGGTATCCGGATCGCCAATGAGGGTGAAGTAGACTGGCATGCCGGCTTTGACCTTGGTGACATCGGCTTCGGAGATCTGCGCCTTGACCGTCATAGTCTCGAGGTTGGCCAGCTTGAGCACGGTCGGCACCGTCTGGCTGGCAGCCAGGGTCTGGCCCTGACGGGTCACAATGCTGATGACGGTGCCATCCATCGGCGCCAGGATCTTGGTGTAGCCCAGCTCGGTCTTGGCCCGATCAACCTTGATCAGGGCGTTGTCGATATTGGCCTGACTGTTTTGCAGTTCGGCGCGGGTGACCGCCAGCAGTGCCTCGGCACTCTCCAGATCGGCCCGTGAACTCGCCTCCTGCTTGAACATCTGCTGCTGGCGCCGCCAAGCGAGCTCGTTCTGTTTGAGTTGTGCCTGCTTGATCTTGAGCTGGGCGCGGTTGCTGGCAAGCTCCGCCTCGGCCGTCTTGAGGTTGTTCTGGGCAATCAGGGGATCGATCTCGGCCAGCAGGTCTCCCTGCTTGACCTGATCTCCGGCCTCGACGGCCAGCTTGGTAACCTGACCGGAGACCTGGGCCCCCACATCCACCTGCTCCACGGCCTGCAGCACACCACTGGCCAGTACGGTTTGGGCGATATCCTCGCGGGTCACCTGAGCGGTCAGCATCGCCTTGGGTGGTTGACTGGGCCAGAGTAGCCAGCCGAGGAGCACCACGGCGATCAGCATGGTGATGGCCAGGGTTCTCTGCTTGGGGGTTATGTTCATCGATCACCTGAATGGAAACGGAAAAGGTTGTGCGCGGCGATTATCCTGCAGCAAAGCCCTGATAAATAACAGCCGCAAATATGTAAGCAAAGTTATGGGGTTAACTATCAATAAGCCGAGAAAGGAGTAAGCGAGAGACCACAGTGGTGAGCAACATGATCAGCAAAAGGATGGGGAGTGCGGCTGGCGGTGGCAATGAAAAAGCCCTGCGCAGAGGCAGGGCTTTGGAATAGGTTATGGCGAGGGAAGGTCAGGCCTTGGCCAGCAGATCCATCACCCAGGGCAGCCCCTGCTTCTTGCGGCTGACAAAGCCCGGGTGGTAGCTGGACTCTGCCGGTACTTTGGCGTGTTCGGTAAAGTAGATTCGGCTGGCAGCCGCAGTCAGGTCAGTCACCATCAACACGAAGAAGTCGAGCCCTTCGCTCGCCACGCGCTGGGCCATCTCCTGCTGCAGGGCTGGCAGGTGCTCGGCCAGCTGCTGTTCGCTGCCCACTTCGATCTGGCTCATGATGAAGCTGCAACCTTCCGCCTGGAACGCTT
The DNA here is from genome assembly GCF_040908325.1 of Aeromonas sp. R4-1. NCBI lineage: Bacteria > Pseudomonadati > Pseudomonadota > Gammaproteobacteria > Aeromonadales > Aeromonadaceae > Aeromonas > Aeromonas sp. R4-1. Next base: position 68,497 of record NZ_JBFODM010000092.1, on the reverse strand, counting down.
TCTCATCCTGCTGCAGCAGTTGAGCCGGAGTCAGGCCGCTCAGGTCGGTTTTCGCCATCAGCAGTTTTTGGCCGAATTCGGCCAGCGATACTTCGGCCAGCGGTGCCAGACGCTCACAGGCGATCTTGTCCTGCTCGGTGGTGGTCGGCGAGGTGAGACAGAGGGTGTCGCTCATGATGGCGCCCAGCATCAGGCGAGCCTGGCTGCGGGTCACGGTGCCTTGCTGGCTCAGCAGATCGAAGGCGATGGTGCAGGTGCAGCCGACGGCCCGGATCCAGGCATCCAGCGGAGACTGGGTGACCAAGGTACCGAGACGGTGGTGATCCACCAGACCCAATACATTGGCTTGTGCCAGTGTGGCAGGGCCCTGTTCCAGATCACTGAAATCCACCAGCCAGACATCTTCACCGGTCAAATCTTTGGTCAGCAACTCGGGTTCGCTGACGCCTGCCTGCTCCAGAATAAAACGGGTTTCGGTGCGCAGGTCACCCAGACGCCATGGGGTGGCCTGACGGCCCTGGCCATTGAGCCAGTCGGTGATAACCAGCGCACTGCAGATACTGTCGCTATCAGGATTCTTGTGACCAAAAACGTGGATCATAGACAAAGCCTCACAATTGGATACCCATAAAGGGGGGCAACACTATGCGAAATCCGCCACATGAAGGCAACTGGATCCACGCCCATGTTGCTGCCAGCTTCGCCTAACTCGCTATTTTATTGATCTGGGTCGGTAATCCTGACGCGAGTTCGGTGCTCACAGTTGGCTATTGGCTATTGGCTATTGGCTATTGGCTATTGGCTATTGGCTATTGGCTATTACTGGCTGCGCAGGCCATAGCTCTCGCCTGTGCCTGCGCAGTCAGCATGTTTTGTCAGCGCTATCAGTCGCCATCGCTGCAAATCGGCTTTATTGCCTGATTCAATGACGCAGCAGCTCGCGGGCGTTGGCCAGGGTGTTGTCGGTGATCTGGTCGCCACCAAGCAGGCGTGCCAATTCATTGAGACGGGCAGCCTCATCAAGGGCACTCATTTGGGTTTCGGTGGTTTTGCCATCGGTATGCTTGCTCACCACCATATGCTGGTGTCCGTTGCCTGCCACCTGAGGCAAGTGAGTGACCACCATCACCTGAGTGGACTCGCCGAGCTGGCGCAGCAGGCGACCCACCACGGCGGCAGTCGGGCCGCTGATCCCCACATCCACTTCGTCGAAAATCAGAGTCGGGGTGGAGATCTTGCGGGCACTGATCACCACGATGGCGAGACTGATGCGCGACAGTTCACCGCCTGAGGCCACCTTGCCAAGCGGCTGGATCGGTTGGCCCGGGTTGGTGGTGACCATAAATTCCACCCGATCTATACCCAGCGGAGAGAGGCTGCTCTGGGCATCGGGGCGCACCTCGATGGCAAAGCGGCCATCGGGCATCGCCAGTTCGTGCATGCTGCTGGTTACCTTGGCGCCCAGCTCCTGGGCGTAACGCTGACGGCTCTGGCTCAGGGCTTCGGCAGCCTGGACAAAAGCCTGACGGGCGTCTGCCAGTTCATCTTCCATCCCCTCTAACCGCTCTTCGTCAGAGTTGAGGCGGGCGAGATCCGAGGCAAGCTCCTGATGGTGTTGGGCCAGATCCGCCGGTTTGACGTGGTGCTTGCGTGCCAGATTGATGGCTTTGGAGAGGCGGGCCTCCAGCTCGTTGAAACGTTCGGGATCCAGCTCCAGTCGGTCGAGGTAGCTGCGCAGTTCGCTGTGACTCTCCTGCACCCCGATCAGGGCTTCGTTCAGCATCTCCAGTACCGGAGTGAGGCGGCTGTCCATGCTGACCAGCCCCTCGGCTCGATCGACGGCTGATTGTAGCAGCCCTGCGATAGTGGTCTCTTCGTTGTCATAGAGCAGATCGAGGCAAGCCCCGCACTCTTGCATCAGTTCTGTGCCGTTGGCCAGACGCTGGTGCTCCTCCTCTATCTCTTCAAACTCCCCCGGCTGCAGGGCGAATTCGTCCAGCTCCTGCACCTGATACTCGATCAGTTGGCGACGGGCCTCCCGCTGCTGCTGCTCGGCTTTGAGCCGGTTCAGCTCGTTTTGCAGTTGGCGCCACTGCTGATAGTGCTGGCGCACCTCGTCGAGCAGCAGATGGTGACCGGCATAACCGTCGAGCAGAGCGAGCTGGTAATCGGGTTTGAGCAGCATCTGGTGGGCATGTTGACCGTGCACGTTGACCAGTAGCTGACCCAGATTCTTGAGCTGGGTGAGGGGGACGGGCACGCCGTTGATATAGCTGCGTGAGCGGCCCTCGGCGGAGATGACTCGCCGCACGATACACTCACCTTCGTTTTCCAGTTCGTTGGTGGCGAGCCAGGCACGGGCGGCCGGGTTGTTGTCCAGCAGGAAGCGGGCGCTGACCTCGCTTTTGTCGCTATCGGGTCGCACCATGCCGGCTTCGGCCCGTTCTCCGAGGCAGAGACCGAGAGCGTCGATGGCGATGGATTTACCGGCGCCGGTCTCACCTGTGATACAGGTCATCCCCGGTTGCAGATCGAGTTCGAGAAACTTGACGATGGCGAAGTTGTTGACGGTCAGCTGGGTCAGCATGGTCTCATCCTGTATAGGTCAACATTACTGTGTATGCATCCAGTATATACTGGTCTTATATACAGTAAAGAGGGCGCCGCCATTTTTAACACAGGAAGGGGGAGCCAGTGTGGTATGGCTATGAGAATGCGGTACGGACCATTGACGCGCGGTACGGATATGAGAGTGCAGGGGAAGTTGCTATGAAAGAAAAGAGAAGGGCGCCAATTCAGGCGCCCTTCTCTGGCAATGCCGTTGTCGGTCAGCGCCGATTAAAACAGCTTGCTGCCCCAGCCGAGCTTGTTGCGCAGCACGTGGAAGTAGCTGTAGTCGAGCGGATGCACCAGATGAAGCTGATGGTGGCTCTTCTTGATAAGGATCTCGTCCCCCGGGTGGACCGCCAGGGTCACCTGACCGTCACAGCTGACCTGCATGGCATCGTCCTGATTGTCAGGCGAGACCAGCAGCCGCACTTCACTGTCGGCATCGAGTACGATGGGGCGACTGCTCAGGGTATGCGGGAACATCGGCACCAGCGTGATGGCGTTGAGCTTGGGGGTGAGGATGGCGCCACCTGCCGACAGGGAGTAGGCGGTGGAGCCGGTCGGAGTGGCGACAATGATGCCGTCCGAGCGCTGGCTATACATAAAGCTGCCATCGATATAGACCTCGAACTCGATCATGTGGGCGATCTTGCCCGGGTGCAGTACCGCCTCGTTGACCGCCAGATTGCTCGACTTGCGCTCGCCGTGGCGATAGACCGAGGCTTCCAGCAGGAAGCGGTGTTCGCTCTTGTAGTGGCCGGAGAGCACCTGCTCCAGCGGCAGCAGGTAATCTTGTGGCGAGAGATCGGTCAGAAAGCCGAGGTTGCCCCGGTTTACCCCGATCACCGCCACAGCGAAGCGTGACAGAACCCGCGCCGCCCCCAGCATGTTGCCGTCGCCGCCGACCACGATGGCGAGATCGGCCTGCTGGCCCAGTTGCACCAGATCCATCACGTTTTCATCGAGGATGCTCAGGGTCTGGGCGACCCGGCTCTCCACCAGTACCCGAAAGCCGCGGGCGGTCAGGTATTGATGCAGGCCGGTCAGCGTCTGGTTGGCCCCCTCATGGTGGGGTTTGCCAATCAGGGCGATGGTTTTGAACGGAGAATCCATAGTCAGTCAGATCTGGGATGGGTATTGCGGGCCAGTATACAGTGCTTTGCTCCGCTTGTGACGCTCTCCCGTGTGACGGGGGTGGCTATCCCCTTGAGGCTGCTGGTTAAACGGTGAGCGGTAACCCGGATAAACCGACAGTTGCGGCTATTCAGCAACCCTGATTGCCCTTTACCCCTTGAAAGCCGGGGATGCATCCCCATAATAGCGCCAACATAGTCGGTCTGTTGTCGTCCGGTCGCTCAACCAGACGTCAGGGCCCTCATAAGTAACCCCGGAATTGGAGATGTCATGAACCACGAAGAGCAAAAGGTTGAAGCGATGGAGCAAGTGGAAGCCCAGCCAGTCGAGCCGACCGATGTAGACAGTGAAGTGACAGCCGAGCAGGCCCGCATTGCCGAACTGGAAGCGCAGCTGGAAACCGCCATCCAAAAAGCGGCGGAAGAGCGTGAACGCGCCCTGCGTACCGCCGCCGAGATGGAGAACCTGCGCCGTCGTACCGAGCTGGATGTGGAGAAGGCGCACAAATTCGCTCTGGAGAAGTTCGCCAATGAACTGCTGCCGGTGCTGGACAACCTTGAGCGTGCCATCGAACTGGCCGACAAGGAGAACGAAGCCCTTAAGCCGATGATCGAAGGTGTCGAGCTGACCCTCAAATCCATGCAGAGCGGCGTGGCCAAGTTTGGTCTGGTAGCGCTCGACCCGATCAACCAGCCGTTTGACCCCAACGCCCATCAGGCGATGAGCATGGTACCGAGTGCCGATGTGGCGCCGAACACCGTGATCGCCGTAATGCAGAAGGGCTATGACCTCAACGGTCGGGTGATCCGTCCGGCCATGGTGATGATCGCCAAAGCGGTCGACTGATTGGCTGTGGGTGCCCGAGCCCGCCCTGTGGCGGGCTTTTTGTTTCGCAGTGCAGCACCTGTTCATCTTGCCCGGTTTACGGCTCAACGTGACCGCGCAACCATGACAAAGGGTGTGGTTTTTTAGGGTTGGGGCTTGAAGCTGCGTCCGGCGACCCCATATAGGTAGCAAGGCCGCGGCGGCACAAAAAATTTGATGCCGGGAGCTTGAAAGCCAGATTGGCAGCCCCCACCTAGCCGTTAACGCATTAAGGCGAGTTCCTCGCCAGTTTATTCAAAGTATTTGGAGATTCGTCAAATGGGTAAAATCATCGGTATTGACCTGGGTACTACCAACTCCTGCGTCGCTATTCTGGATGGCGACACTGCTCGCGTGATCGAGAACGCAGAAGGCGATCGTACTACTCCGTCCATCATTGCCTATGCCGATGATGGCGAGATCCTGGTTGGTCAGCCGGCCAAGCGTCAGGCCATCACCAACCCGAAAAACACCCTGTTCGCCATCAAGCGTCTGATCGGTCGTCGTTTTGAAGATGAAGAAGTGCAGCGTGACCTGAAAATCATGCCGTACGCCATCGCCAAAGCTGACAACGGCGACGCCTGGGTTGAAGTGAAGGGCAAGAAAATGGCACCGCCGCAGATCTCTGCCGAAGTGCTGAAAAAGATGAAGAAGACCGCCGAAGACTATCTGGGCGAGCCGGTAACCGAAGCTGTTATCACTGTTCCGGCCTACTTCAACGACGCCCAGCGTCAGGCTACCAAGGATGCCGGTCGCATCGCCGGTCTGGATGTAAAACGCATCATCAACGAGCCGACTGCTGCTGCTTTCGCTTATGGCGTGAACAAGGTCAAGGGCGAGCGCAAGGTTGCCGTATATGACCTGGGTGGCGGTACTTTCGATATCTCCATCATCGAGATCGACGAAGTGGAAGGCGAAACCACCTTCGAAGTACTGGCGACCAACGGTAACACCCACCTGGGTGGTGAAGACTTCGACAACCGCGTCATCAACTATCTGGTAGACGAGTTCAAGCGTGAGCAGGGCATCGACCTGCGTAACGACCAGCTGGCTCTGCAGCGTCTGAAAGATGCCGCCGAGAAAGCCAAGATCGAGCTCTCTTCTGCCCAGCAGACTGACGTCAACCTGCCGTACATCACTGCAGATGCCACCGGTCCGAAGCACATGAACATCAAGGTGACCCGCGCCAAGCTGGAATCCCTGGTAGAAGACATGGTGAAGGACTCTCTGGAGCCGGTTCGTGTCGCCCTGAAAGACTCCGGTCTGGCAGTTGGCGAGATCGACGACGTGATCCTGGTTGGTGGTCAGACCCGTATGCCGCTGGTTCAGAAGACCGTTGCCGAGTTCTTTGGCAAAGAGCCGCGTAAAGACGTTAACCCGGACGAAGCCGTGGCCATGGGGGCTGCCATCCAGGGCGCCGTACTGTCCGGTGACAAGACCGACGTACTGCTGCTGGACGTTACTCCGCTCTCTCTGGGTATCGAAACCATGGGTAGTGTGATGACTGCGCTGATCGAGAAGAACACCACTATCCCGACCAAGAAGTCCCAGGTGTTCTCCACTGCCGAAGACAACCAGTCTGCCGTGACCATTCACGTGCTGCAGGGTGAGCGCAAGCGCGCCAGCGACAACAAGTCTCTGGGCCAGTTCAACCTGGAAGGCATCCGTCCGGCACCGCGCGGTCTGCCACAGATCGAAGTGACCTTCGACATCGATGCCAACGGTATCCTGCACGTCTCTGCGAAAGACAAAGAGACCAACAAAGAGCAGAAGATCACCATCCAGGCCTCCTCTGGTCTGTCTGATGACGAGATCGAGCGCATGGTACGCGAAGCCGAAGCCAACGCGGCCGAGGACAAGAAGTTTGAAGAGCTGGTACAGGCTCGCAACCAGGCTGATGGTCTGGTCCACTCCGTACGCAAGCAGATCACCGAAGCCGGTGAAGCCCTGCCTGCCGACGACAAGACCAAGATCGAAGCTGCTCTGAGCGAGCTGGAAGTTGCCATCAAGGGTGACGACAAGGCTGCTATCGAAGCCAAACAGCAGGCTCTGCTGGAAGCGTCCCAGAAGCTGATGGAAATTGCCCAGCAGCAGGCTCAGGCCCAGGGTGCAGCCGGTGCTGATGCCGGTCAGTCCTCCTCTTCTGCCAAGGCTGACGACGACGTAGTCGACGCCGAGTTCGAAGAAGTGAAAGACGACAAGAAGTAAGCCCTACCCAGATGGGCGGAGTCCGCTTCGCCCATCGGCTTGGTCAATGAATTCACGGGCGTTGGGTAACCAACGCCCGTCTGCGTAACCACAGGATGAGTATGTCGAAGCGCGATTTCTACGAAGTACTGGGTGTGGCGAAAGATGCCGACGATCGCGAGATCAAGAAGGCGTACAAGCGCCTGGCCATGAAGTATCACCCGGATCGTAACCAGGGTGATGCCGCATCCGAAGAGAAGTTCAAAGAGGTCAAGGAAGCCTACGAGGTCCTGACCGATGCCAACCTGCGTGCCCGTTACGACCAGTACGGCCATGCAGGTGTCGACCCGAGCCAGGGTGGCGGTGGCCACGGTGGCTTTGGCGGCGGTGCCGACTTCGCCGACATGTTTGGTGACGTATTCGGTGACATCTTCGGCGGTGGCCGTGGTGGTGCCCGTCGTGGCCCGGCCCGTGGCTCCGACCTGCGTTACACCATGGAGCTGACGCTGGAAGAGGCGGTACGCGGGGTCTCCAAGGAGATCAAGGTGCCGACCCTGGTTCACTGTGAAGTCTGTAACGGCTCCGGTGCCCATACCGGCAGCAGTGCCCAGACTTGCCCGACCTGCCACGGCTCCGGCCAGGTGCAGATGCGTCAGGGCTTCTTCGCGGTGCAGCAGGCGTGTCCACACTGTCACGGCCGCGGCAAGATCATCAAGGATCCGTGCCGCAAGTGTTACGGTGAAGGTCGCTACCAGCGCACCAAGACCCTGTCGGTGAAAATTCCGGCGGGCGTCGATACCGGCGATCGCATCCGTCTCTCCGGCGAAGGGGAAGCGGGGGAAGCGGGAGCTCCGGCAGGTGATCTCTACGTCCAGGTGCACGTCAAAGAGCACGAAATTTTCGTGCGTGACGGCAACAACCTCTACTGCGAAGTGCCCATCAGCTTCACCGCAGCTGCGCTGGGTGGCGAGATTGAAGTACCGACCCTGGATGGCCGCGTCAAGCTCAAGGTCACTCCGGAGACCCAGACCGGCAAGATGTTCCGCATGCGCGGCAAGGGCGTCAAGTCAGTGCGCTCCGGCCAGGTAGGGGATCTGATGTGCAAGGTGGTGATCGAGACGCCGGTCAACCTCACCGAGCAGCAGAAAGAGCTGTTGCGCCAGCTGGACGAGTCGTTTAGCGGTGCTGCTGCCAAGACCCACAAGCCGAAATCGGAAGGCTTCTTCGAAGGGGTGAAACGCTTCTTCGACGATCTGACCAGCTGATTTCAGCCACCCGAATAAACAGAGCCGGCCTTGTGCCGGCTCTTTTTTTGCCCGCCGTTTAGCCAGGTTCCGCCCTATTGAGTGGATCCTGATGAGGGATCCTCCTCACAACTCCCGCCAATTCCTGCTGTACAAATGTTATCCCGCTCACACTGTTGCTGAAACGGTTTAGTTGGTGTATTGAGTTGGCTAAAGCGGTTTAGCTATGCTCTGGCTGTCGATAACAACAGCGCCCGTTCGGGCCATAGATGACAGGTGAGGAAGATGATGATGTTCAAGAGCAAGTTGGCGCTGGCGGTAGCGCTGGGATTGGGGATGAGCAGTCCGCTATGGGCGGCGCAGGCGAGTGTTGCAGGTGAGAGTGTCGAGGCCAGACTGGCGGTGCTGGAGGCGCGGGTGCAGGCGGCCGAAGCGAGAGCCGAGGCAGCAGAGAGCCGTGCCAGTCAGGCGGAAGTGAAGGCGAGCGCGGCCAGCGAGCAGGCGCAGGTGGCCAACAACCGCAGCCAGAAGGTGGATGAGAAGACCGCTGGTGCCCAGGGCTTCGAGTTTCACGGTTATGCCCGCTCGGGCCTGTTGGTAAACAGCAATGGCAACGGTGGGCGCGGCGGCCCCTACATCACGCCAGCCGGTTCGGTGGGCGGGGCCGTCGGTCGCCTTGGCAACGAGGATGACACCTACATGGAGGCCAACCTGCTGAAAACTCAGACCTTCGAGGATGGCAGCTGGGCCCGCTACAAGCTGATGCTGGCGGACGGGGTGGAGACCAGCAACGACTGGACCGCCAGCGATTCGAGCCTCAATACCCGTCAGGTGTTTGCCGAGATCGGCAATCTGGCGAGCTTCGACGGCCCCTTCAAGAATGCGGTGCTCTGGGCGGGCAAGCGCTTTGACCGCGACAACTTCGACATCCACTGGCTCGATTCCGACGTGGTGTTCCTGGCCGGTACCGGCGGCGGCGTTTACGACGTGCAACTGGCCGACAGCTGGAAGGCCAACTTCTCTCTCTATGGCCGGGATTACGGCGACATCAGCGCCAGCGGTCTCTCCGATATCGAGAGCTACATCCTCACCATGAACAACCGCGTCGGTAACTGGCAGTGGATGGTGAACGGTCTCTCGGCCAAGGACAATGACGCCCGCATCAATGACAAGGGGGCGGGTAGCGAGGCGGCGGACAAGGGGGCACACACCCTGCTGGCCTACCACGGCGAGAGCTTCTTTGGCCTCAACCCCGGTTTTGCCAAGGCGGCGGTGTTGTATGGTCATGGGCTGGGGGCCGAGGTCAAGGGGCTGGGCTCTGACAGCGAGCTGTTGCCGGATGCCGATGCGGTGCGGGTCGCCGTGTTTGGCGCTACCGATCTCAACTCGCGCTGGCGTTTTGCCCCGGCCCTGCTGGCCGAGCAGAGTCAGGATCGCTACGTGAAAGGGGACGAGTACCGCTGGCTCACCTTCAATACCCGGGTGGCGCAGGTGCTGAGCCAGAACGTCGAGCTGGTCTACGAGGCAGCCTGGCAATACATGGATCTCGATCCCAAGGGCTACAAGCGACGCCAGGCGGTGAACGGCAACTTCACCAAGCTCACCTTCGCCCCCACCTTCAAGGCGCAGACCGCCGGTTTCTTCGAACGGCCTGAGCTTAGGGTGTTCGCCAGCTGGATGGACTGGTCCTCCGAGCTCGACAACTACGCCAGCGACGATGCCATGGGCCAGAGCAACTTCACCGCCGGTGGCGAGTGGAACTTTGGCGTACAGATGGAAACCTGGTTCTAGTTCGTTATCCCGATCACAAAAATGGCAGTCGGTGCCGAGATCTGTTGGTTGGCTAAAACGGTTTAGCTGATAATGCCAGCCAACAGAACAGAGTTTGGGTTTGACCGTGGATCCGATGCAGCAGTGGAGTAGCAAGGTGACGAATCGTGTGTGGGTAATGGGGGATGCGGTGGTGGACTTGATCCCGGAAGGGGTGTTGCACTACCTCAAGTGTCCGGGTGGCGCACCCGCCAATGTGGCTGTTGGCGTGGCACGGCTGGGTGGCGATGCGGCCTTTATCGGCCGGGTTGGTGCTGACCCGTTCGGCCGCTTTATGGCCGACACCCTGAGCGGGGAGGGGGTGGATATCGGTGCGCTGTGGCTCGATCCAGACCATCGCACCTCTACCGTGCTGGTGGCACTGGATGATGAGGGGGAGCGCAGCTTCACCTTTATGGTGCGCCCCAGTGCCGACCAGTTCCTCACCCCGGATGAGTTGCCCCGCTTCAAGGCCGGTCAGTGGCTGCTCACCTGCTCCATCGCGCTCGCCAACGAACCGGTGCGCACCAGCTGCCTGCAGGCCATGGCGGCCATCAAGGCGGCAGGCGGGCGGGTCTGTTTCGACCCCAACCTGCGCCCCGAGGTTTGGGGCTACCCCGCCGAGATGCTGCCGCTGGTGCGCCAGGCCATTGCACAGGCGGATGTGGTCAAGCTCTCCATCGAGGAGCTGCAACTGCTGAGTGGCGAGGATGAGCTGGTCGCCGGGCTTGCAACTCTCTCTGGCCCGGCGCTGGTGCTGGTGACCAGAGGGGCGGCCGGGGTGGTGGCTCGCCTTGATGGCGAGTTGCTGGAGTGGGTGGGGCAGAAAGTGACGCCCATCGACACCACAGGGGCGGGGGATGCCTTCGTCGCCGGGCTGCTGGCGGCGCTGGCCGGGCGCTCGTCGCTGCCGACGCTGGCCGAGCTGCCCGCCATCCTGGCTCAGGCCCACGGCTGCGGGGCGCTCGCCACCACCGCCAAGGGGGCGATGACGGCGCTGCCGACCCGCTCCGAACTGGATGCCTTTTTGCGATCAGGCGCAAGCGGCTGTTGAGCTGAGGCTAGAAGCCCGGTGCAACAGCCCCTACTCTCATGTGACTAGGGCCCGCCAGCGTGGCGGGTCATAAGAGGAAGAATATGAATATCAGTGCGATAGCCAAGGATCTGGTGCCCCTGCTCGGGGGCAAGGAGAACATCGTCAGCGCTGCCCACTGCGCCACCCGGCTGCGGTTGGTGCTGGCCGATGACAGCAAGGTAAACAAGGCCGCCATCGACAAGCTGGAGGGGGTCAAGGGGTGCTTTAGCAACGCGGGCCAAATTCAGGTGATCTTCGGCACCGGTCTGGTCAACAAGGTCTATGCGGAGTTTGTGACGCTGACCGGTACCGGCACCGCCAGCAAGGCGGAGCTGACCGACATGGCGGTGGCCAAGCTCAACGTGGCCCAGCGGTTGGCGCGAACTCTCTCCAACATCTTCGTGCCGATCATTCCGGCCATCGTCGCCTCAGGTCTGCTGATGGGGCTGCTCGGCATGGTGCGCACCTACGGTTGGGTCAATGCCGACAGTGCCCTGTTTGTGATGCTCGACATGTTCAGCTCGGCGGCCTTTATCATACTGCCGATCCTCATCGGCTTTACGGCAGCACGTGAGTTTGGCGGCAATCCGTACCTCGGGGCGACCCTTGGCGGCATCCTCACCCACCCGGCGCTGACCAACGCCTGGGGCGTGGCCGGTGGCTTCAAGACCATGGATTTCTTCGGGCTCGATGTCGCCATGATCGGCTATCAGGGCACCGTCTTCCCGGTGCTCTTGGCGGTCTGGTTTATGTCCCATCTGGAGAAACAGCTGCGCAAGCGCATTCCGGATGCGCTGGATCTGATCCTCACCCCGTTTTTGACCGTCATCATCACCGGTTTCGTGGCACTGCTCTTTATCGGCCCGGCGGGGCGGGTGCTGGGGGATGGCATCTCGTTCGGTCTGAGTGCCCTCTATGAGCAGGCAGGCTGGTTGGCGGGGCTGGTGTTTGGCGGCACTTACTCGCTTATCGTCATCACTGGCATCCATCACAGCTTCCACGCCATCGAGGCGGGATTGCTGGCCAATCCGCAAATTGGCGTCAACTTCCTGCTGCCCATCTGGGCCATGGCCAACGTGGCACAGGGTGGGGCTTGCCTCGCGGTCTACTTCAAGACCCGCGACGTGAAGATCAAGGCGATTACCGTGCCGGCTGCCATGTCCTGCCTGCTGGGTATCACGGAAGCGGCGATCTTCGGGGTGAACCTGCGTTACATCAAACCCTTCCTCGCCGGTCTGTTTGGCGGGGCCTGCGGCGGTGCCTACGTGGTGGCGGCCAAGGTGGGGATGACGGCGGTGGGGCTGACCGGTATTCCCGGCATGGCCATCGTCCAGCCCATGAGCCTTATTCATTACATCATCGGGCTGGTGATCGCCTTTGGCGCCGCTTTCGCCGCTTCCTACCTGCTCAAGTACAAGGTGGAGTGATGAAGGAAAGCGATCTTCTCAACCAGATTGTCCGGTCGCTGCTGGCCGGACAGCTCAAGGCGGCGGCCGATCCCCATCGGCCCCGCTGGCATCTGGCAGCCCCGGTGGGGCTGCTTAACGATCCCAACGGTTTTATCGAGCACGACGGGCGCTACCACCTCTTCTACCAGTGGAATCCGCTCGGCTGCGAGCACCGCAACAAGGGCTGGGGCCATGTCACCTCCACCGATCTGCTGCATTGGCAGCACGAGCCGGTGGCGCTGTTGCCCACCGAAGCCTATGAGAGCCACGGCTGCTATTCGGGCTCGGCGGTGAGCGACGAGCAGGGGCGCCTGACTCTTATCTACACCGGCAATGTCAAATACCCGGATGGCAGTCGTACCGCTTATCAGTGTCTGGCCCGCGCCGACGGTGAGGCCGGTTTTGCCAAGCTGGGGCCTGTGCTGGATCTGCCCGCAGGCTACAGCGGCCATGTGCGCGATCCCAAGGTGTGGCACGACGGCCAGCAGTGGCTGATGGTGCTGGGGGCTCGCACTCTGGGCGACAAGGGGGAAGTGCTGCTCTATCGCGGCGAAACCCTGCAAAGCTGGCAGTGGGTGGGTCCCATCGCCGGTAGCGGGCGAGGGGGGCTGGGTGAGTTTGGCTATATGTGGGAGTGCCCGGATCTCTTCCCGCTGGTCGATCGCCATGTGCTGATCAGCTGCCCGCAGGGGATTGCCCCGGTGGGCGAGGATTATCGCAACCTCTACCAGTGCGGCTGGCTGGCGGGAGATTTCGACGGCGAGCGCTTCGAGCACGGGGCTTTCCACGAGCTGGACCGGGGCTTTGAGTTCTATGCCCCCCAGACCACTCTGGATAGCCAGGGTCGGCGCTTGCTGTTTGGCTGGCTGGGTCTGCCGGAGGCGAACGAGATGAGCCAGCCCACCATCCCCTATGGCTGGATCCACCAGATGAGCTGCCCGCGGGAGCTGTTCTGGCAGGATGAGTGGCTCTGCCAGCGGCCGGTGGCGGAGCTGGCGGCATTGAAGGGAGAGCAGACCCGCTTCGAGGGGACGCTTGGCGAGTTTCCGGGGCTGGCCATCGACTCGGCCTGGCTCGATATGGGGCTCTGCGGTGAGGGGAGTCTCTGGTTCGGCGCCGTGGCCGAGCTGGTGTGGCAGCCGGGGCGCATCACCTTGCGGCGCCAGAACTGGCAGAGCGGGGCGTGGGAGACTCGCAGCAGCCCATGGGCTGGCGGGCGGATCACCGTGCTGTGCGATCGCTCCAGTCTGGAGTGTTTCATCGATGAGGGTCGCCACACCCTGTCGGCGCGCTACTTCCCCGGGGAGAAGCCACAACTTTCATCAGGTAACGGCGATGATGGCTGCAAAATTTGCCTCAATCACTGGCCGCTGTCGGCGTGCTTAGTACAATAGCCCGGTTCTAGTCAGCCGGGAGGCCAGGTGGAGAAGAAGAAACGGATCACGATTGCCCAGATCGCCGAACTGGCGGGGGTGTCCAAGGCGACCGCCAGTCTGGTGCTCAACGGGAAGAGTGCGGAGTACCGGATTGCCGACGATACCCGCAAGCGCATTCAGGCGGTGGCGGAGGAGTGTCACTACCTGCCGAGCTTTCATGCCCGCTCCCTGCGAGAGACCCGCAGCTACACCTGGGGGCTGGTGATCCCCGATCTCACCAACTTCGGTTTTGCCCGCATTGCCCGTGCCCTCGAGGCGCACTGCCGGGAGGCGGGCATCCAGCTGCTGATCGCCTGCTCCGAGGATGATCCCGCCCTCGAGCAGCGGGTGGTGGATAACCTCATCAGCCGCCAGGTGGATGGGCTGATTGTCGCCTCCAGCGGCCACAGCGATGACATCTATGCCCGCATTCACGACCGCCTGCCGGTGGTGCAGCTCGACCGCCATATTGGCGAGTCGCGCCTGCCCATGGTGATCTCCGATGCCTGCAAGGCCACCGCCGAGCTGGTGCGGGACATGGCCAGCGAGTGCGGCGAGGAGATCTACTACTTCGGCGGCCTGCTGGATCTCTCCCCCAGTCGTCACCGGCTGGCGGGCTATGAGCTGGGGCTCCATCGCGCCGGTTTTGAAGCCGATGTAGCCCGGGTGCGTCATCGCGACTATCAGCCGAGCTCCGGTTATCAGCTGATGGCCGAGCTGGTGGCCGAGCTGGGAGCGCCTCCCAGGGGGCTCTTTACCGCCTCTTTTACACTGCTGGAAGGGGTACTGCGCTACCTCAATGAGGCGGGGCTGATGGAGACAGGGATGCGCCTGTGTACCTTCGATGATCATGACCTGCTCGACTGCATTCCCATGCGCATCGACTCGGTGGCGCAGGATTGTCCGGCGCTGGCTCTCGCCGCTTTCGAGCTGATGCAGCAACTGATTGCGGGCAATCCCCCTGCGCAGACTGCCCAGGTGATCACCCCCAGGGTGCGCTGGCGCAGCCGCCGCTAGCCACTCTTCGCCCATCCCATATGAGAAAGCCCCGCCATTGCTGGCGGGGCTTTTTGCTGCGGGCGGATGGTTCGTTCCTCTGACCAACGGCTCAATCGGTGGTACTGGTGCGCCAGAACACCTGCTTGATATGAGGGTGGATGGCCAGCTTTTGCATCAGGGCATCCAGCTCGTCGCCATCGATGGAGGTAGCCAGCAGCACCGCCGAGATCTCCAGATCCCCCGCGCCAAACGGCTCGATATCGAGTTCGCTCAAGGGGTAGTTGGCCTGCTCCAGCATCTCTTCCAGCCAGTGCAGCACCTCTTTTTGATGCTCGCGCGGGGTCAGGGCCGTCACCTTGTAGGTCACTTCGGTATCCAGATTGTCCACCGGGCGACGGTTGATCTGATTGACCAGCGGTCGCAGCAGAGTGTTGGCGGCCAGCACGAACAGGGCGCCCAGAATTGCCTCCATGGCCAGTCCTGCACCACAGGCGGCGCCGACGGCGGCCACTCCCCAGAGAGTGGCGGCGGTGTTGATGCCGCGGATATTGCCCGATTCGCGCATGATGACGCCAGCGCCGAGAAAGCCGATGCCGGAGACGATATAGGCCACCACATGGACCACGTTGTAGTTGCCGCCGTGCAGGTCATAGATGCGCTGGGCCAGACTGACGAACAGGGCGGCCCCCACGGCGACCAGCACGTTGGTGCGCAGGCCCGCGGTACGTTGGCGGTATTGGCGCTCCAGCCCGACCAGACTGCCAAGCACAAAGGCGAGCAACAGGCTGGCCAGGGTGTCGAGCAGGGAGATCATGTCAATTTGTTGCCACATCTTCATGGCGTACTCCTTCTGATAAGCGCTGGCTTGGCGCAATCCATGATGAAACGCCGGGAGGCGGATGGATCAGGAGATGATTGCGCGGATGGCCAGCAGAAAAACAAAAACGCGGCGTCCCGGGGCGCGAGCATCATCAGATGCCCTGACGCTCGGAGAGGACGCAACAAGCGGGGCCAGCGTGGCTGGCCCCTTTCACAGTGGTTAACGCAGGTGTGCGGTCAGTTGAGTTCGGGAGCGCAGTCGATGCGCGGGCGCAGTTGCCAGCGTACCGGATGTGCTAATCCGACCTGATGAACGAACTGCACCAGATAGCGTCGCTGGGGCGGGGTGCACTGCAGGTTGAGCACCAGCTCACGCCCGCCGCCGCGACCCGGCTTCATTGATTGCATCGGTTGCAGCCCGGCCGGTTGCAACGTGTGGTTCACCATATCCAGCACCTGCTCCATATCGGCGCGATCCTCACAGCGGATCTGCAGCCGGTAGTGGTGCTGACGCTGTTTGCCGCCCAGCCAGCGTGGCAGCATGCCACGGCCGAGCCGGCTCAACAGGGGGTGAGCCTGGGTAGCAACAGAACCTGTTGCGACCGCGCGATCCGCAGCCGGTTTGATTGAGATAAAACGCATAGCAGCCTCCTTGTGGGAAGCAGAAACTATGCAGGCATGGCGACCGTGGCGATTGGCCTCTGGTTGCCAGACGTCAAGTGTAAAAAGGGAGAAGAGGGGAGTGGATTTCCGCTTCTCGCAGGGTTGCGAGTTGCGGCAGAGAAAGACCTGCGGCTAGCTCGCGACCTTGGTACCGACGATGAGGGTCGGTCTACAACTGTCACTTGATGAGTTGCCCACTGATGGTCTCCGCTGTGTTAAGAACGGCAAAATGGTACTCATCCAGAGCGGTGAGGTAAAGCCTTATCGACCTTCCAGCAACATTTAGATACAAGTTTGTCAATAACGGGGCCGACTGGCTACCTCCATAAGCATCAGGGAGCGACGATAGCCATCGCCGCGCGATGACGCCCCGCTAGCAGGACCGCCCCTGTCTTGCGCGACCTGTTACTTCAGCCCCAGGCGCTTGAGGAGCATGGCGGCCGGACAGAAACCGGTGAATGCGCTCTGGATCAGGTTGACCCCGACAAAGGCACTCAACCAGACAAAGCCCGGATGAACCCAGCTGGTAAGGATCAGCGAGAGCAGCAACATGCAACCCGCGACGATTCTGACTCCGTTATCTACAGTCATGGTCTTTCTCCTCATCTACTTTAGATGTTGCTAATTTAGTGTTGTTTTATACAATAGAACAAATATCAGCAATTGCTAATTTACTCTTATGAGCCAATTCGACGAGATGAAAAGACATGCGACAGCCGCCGCCTCCCTGCTCAAGGCGTTGGCTCATCCCGAACGCCTGATGGTGCTCTGCCAGCTGGTGGAGGGGGAGAAGGGGGTCGGGGAGCTGCTGGCCCATAGCCAACTTGGGCAGTCGGCCTTCTCCCAGCAACTTTCGGTATTGAAGCGCTACGGCCTTATCCGTTCGCGCAAGGTCTCCCAGCAGATCTACTACTCGCTGGTGAGCGAGGCGGCCGCCGATGTGTTGGGGGCGCTGCAAACCCATTTTTGTCACTCGGAAAATAAGGAATCTTGATGATGGAAAGCCAATGGCTGCTCTCTTTGGGCGGCGGCATGCTGGCGGGGCTGTCGGCCCTGATCCTGATGTTGTTCAACGGCCGGGTGGCCGGGATCAGCGGCATTCTGGCCGGTGCGCTGCAACACCGTGCGCCGTGGCGGGTGCTATTTCTGCTGGGGCTCGGGGCGGGCGCCTGGTTGGCGCTGACTCTGGGTTGGGCCCGCATGCCCGCATTCACCACGCTGCCCGGCTGGCCCGTTGTGCTACTGGCCGGTCTGCTGGTCGGGGTCGGTACCCGTCTTGGCAATGGCTGCACCAGCGGCCACGGCATCTGTGGCATGGGGCGGCTCTCCCTGCGCTCCATCGTCGCCACCCTCACCTTTATGGCGGCAGGCTTTATCACCGTCTTCGTCACTCATCATCTGCTGTAAGGGGCTGATCGCCATGAAGTTGCTGACAAGTTTGTTTGCGGGTGTGTTGTTCGGACTGGGGATGGCCATCTCCGGCATGATGGATCCCGCCCGGGTCACCGGTTTTCTCGATCTAGCCGGGGCCTGGGATCCCAGCCTTGCCTTCGTGATGGGGGGCGCCCTGCTGGTCTTTATGCCGGGTTATTTTCTGCTGGTGAAACCCCGTCGCCAGAGTGTGCTGGGGGAGCCCATCGCCGCCGTACCAGCCCCTCAGCTGGAGCGCAGGCTGATCGGCGGGGCCGCGCTGTTTGGTATCGGCTGGGGATTGGTCGGTATCTGCCCAGGGCCTGCTCTGAGTCTCATTTCCAGCGGGCAGCCCATGATAATGTTGTTTATAGCGGCCATGGTGGCCGGGATCTTGCTGTTTGACAGAGGGCTGGCCAGGGTGCTGACCAAGGCGCCAGCTCGGGGAGTGGATAAGGTGCGCCAGTCCCATACCGCCTGATCCCGTGAAGTGACAGATTACGCCAGGGAAGGAGAGTAATGATGGAAAAGATCCGGTTGCTGGGGATCACCTTGTTGGTGATGACATCGCAGGCCATGACATCCCCCCGGGCCTTTGCCGCGGACGGGGAGCCAGAGCCCTTGTTGACAGTGGTGCCACAGCCGGTGACCGACTGGCTGACGCTGGATGGCACCGTCAGTGCCATCAATCAGGGGACGGTGGCGGCCCAGACCAGCGGCCGGGTCTCCCGCATGCTGGTGGATGTGAACGATCAGGTGCAGGCGGGGCAACCGCTGCTGGAGATCAGCGGCAAAGAGCAGTTTGCCGCCGTCACGGGGGCCGAGGCGCGGCTGGCGCGGGCGCAGGCCCAGCAAGTGGAAGCCGAGCGCCAGCTCGCCCGCTTTCAGGCGCTGATTGCCAAGGGGGTGATCACCCGCGCCCAGCTCGATAATGCCCAGGCGACGGATCGCGCCGCCCGCGCCGAGGTGAACGCTGCCGATGCGGCTCTCACTCAAGCCCGCGAGGCCTACGGTTATACCCGCATTCTGGCTCCCTATGCAGGGGTAGTGACCAAACGGCTGGTGGAGTTGGGGGAGACTGTCGCCCCCGGTACCCCGCTGCTCTCCGGCTTCTCTCTCGACACCTTGCGGGTGGAGGTGGAGTTGCCCCAATCCGCCCTGACGCTGGCTCGTGAGCCTGCGGATGTGCAGGTGCTGCTGCCGGATGGCAAGCTTGTTACCCCGGTCAAACTGACCCGCTTCAATTATGCCGACAGCCAGAGCCACGCCTTCAGGTTGCGCCTCGACTTGCCGCCGCAAACCGCCGGGGTATTGCCCGGCATGTGGCTCAAGGTGCAGCTCAAGCAGGGTGAACGTCAGGTGTTGCAGGTGCCGGATCGCGCCCTGCTGCGGCAAGGGGAATTCAATGGCGTCTATCTGCAGCAGCCCGCTGGCTGGGCCCTGACGCCGGTGCGGGTCGGCCATTGCGTCGAGGGACAGTGCGAGATCCTGGCCGGCCTGCAAGCCGGTGACAAGTTGGCCCCCGATGCCTGGGCGCAGCAGCAGGAGGTGGCCCATGAGTAGCGAGCTGAACGGCAACAAGGAGAGGCTGGGGCCTGCCGGTCGGCTGGCTGCGCTGTTTCAGGGCTCGGCCATCACGCCGCTGCTGGCGCTGGTGGGGCTGTTGCTCGGTCTGTTTGCAGTGCTGGTGACCCCCAAGGAGGAGGAGCCGCAGATCGATGTCACCTTCGCCGATGTCTATATTCCCTTCCCGGGAGCCAGCCCGGCTGAAGTGGCCTCTCTCGTTACCACCCCTGCCGAGCAGGTGGTCTCCCAGATAAAGGGCATTGATACCCTCTACTCTTTTTCCCAACCCGATGGCGCCCTGCTGGTGGTGGTGTTCAAGGTAGGGGTGAGCCGCGAGCAGGCCATCGTCGATCTCAACAACCAGCTCGAGTCCAACCGCGATTGGCTGCCACAGGGGATCGGGGTCGGTCAGCCACTGGTAAAACCCCGGGGGATCGATGATGTCCCTATCGTCAGTTTGACCTTATGGAGCAAAGAGGGGAGCAAGCAACTGGGGGCTCCCGAGCTGACCCGGGTCGCCCATGAGCTGGAGACCGAACTCAAGCGCATTCCCGGTACCCGCGATATTTACACGCTGGGCAGCCAGAGTGCCGTGTTGCGGGTGATGCCGGATCCGGCGGCCCTCAGCGCCCACGGCATCAGCTGGGGCGAACTGAGCCAGCGACTGGCGGCCGCCAATCAGGTAGGCACGACACAGGCTATCGAGCAGAACAACAGTGAGATTAAAGTGCAGGTGGGGCAGTTCCTGCAAAGTGAGCAGGAGGCTAGAGAACTGGTAGTGGGGCTGCACGACGGCAAGCCGGTCTATCTGGGGGATGTGGCCAGGGTCTCTCTGGGTCAGGATACCCCGACCAAGCGCAGCTGGATGGGGCTGGGACAGGCCAGTTATCCGGCGGTGACCCTGGCCATCGGCAAGCAGCCGGGCCAGAATGCGGTCGATGTGGCCAAGCGGGTGGAGGTGCGGGTCGAAAGTTTGCAGAACCGACTGATCCCTGCCGGGGTCGAGGTGACGGTGACCCGGGACTACGGCGTTACCGCCGAGACCAAATCCAACACCCTGCTCGGCAAGCTGATTTTTGCCACCACGGCGGTGGTGCTGCTGGTACTGGTGAGCATGGGTTGGCGCGAGGCGTTGGTAGTTGGCGTTGCCATCGTCATCACCCTGGCGCTGACTCTCTTCGCCAGCTGGGCCTGGGGCTTTACCCTCAACCGGGTGTCGCTGTTTGCGCTGATCTTCTCCATCGGCATTCTGGTGGATGACGCCATCGTGGTGGTGGAGAACATCCACCGCCATCGCGGTTTGGGCAAGGGGTCGCTCAAGGAGCTTATTCCGGGGGCGGTAGACGAGGTGGGGGGGCCGACCATACTGGCGACCCTGACCGTCATCGCGGCCCTGCTGCCGATGGCCTTTGTCAGCGGGCTGATGGGCCCTTACATGAGCCCCATTCCCATCAATGCCAGCATGGGGATGCTCATCTCCCTGCTGGTGGCCTTTATCTTCTCCCCCTGGCTGGCGAGCCATTTGCTCAAGGGCGAGGTGCACGGTGCCCACGGCGAGGCCAAGGCTGGTCTCTTTCACCGGCTGATGACCCCTTTCCTGATTGGTGATGGCGCCAAGCGTGCCAGACGCAAGCTCTGGCTGGTGGTGTTGCTGCTGGTCGGGGCCGCCACCGCCATGCCGGTGGTGCAGTGGGTGGTGCTCAAGATGCTCCCCTTTGACAACAAGTCGGAATTTCAGCTGGTGCTCGATATGCCGGAGGGGGCGACCCTGGAGCAGACCGAGCGCACCCTGCTGGCGGTCGGGCGGGAGCTTGCCAAGGTGGAGGAGGTGAAGGATTACCAGATCTACGCCGGCACCGCCGCCCCCATCAATTTCAACGGGCTGGTGCGCCACTACTTTATCCGCAGCGGCGCCAACGTGGGGGATATTCAGGTCAATCTGGTGGACAAGCATGAGCGGGATCGCAGCAGTCATCAGATTGCCCAGTCGGTTCGGGCACAGCTGCAGGCCATCGCCAGTGCGGCAGGGGGCAACCTGAAAGTCGTTGAGGTGCCGCCCGGCCCGCCGGTCTGGTCTCCCATCGTTGCCGAGATCTATGGCCCGACTCAGGCCGCCCGCGAAGCGGCCGCTCGCGCCGTACAGGCCCGTTTTGTGGCCACGGCGGATCTGGTGGATGTGGATATCTATCTGACCGACCCGCAGCCCAAGTGGCGGCTGGTGGTGGATCGCAGCAAGGCGGCCCTGCTCGGGGTCGATCTCGGGGATCTGGTGAACACCCTCAATGGCGGGGTGGGTTATCAGGATGCCAGCTGGCTGCAGGGTCACGGCGCCAAGTATCCGGTGCCGATCCGCATCGAACTGGCTCCCGGTGACAAACGGGATCTGGCGGGCGTACTGGCCCTCAAGGTGCGCAGCCAGAGCGGCCAGTTGGTGCGGGTCTCCGAGCTGGTGAGTCGCCGTGATGAGGTGGCCCCCAGCTATATCATGCACAAGAACATGCAGCCCATGGTGATGGTGGTGGCCGACATGGGTGGCCATACCGACAGCCCGCTCTACGGCATGTTTGCCGCCGGTGCCGACATCGATCTGCCCCAGTATTACGTGCAGCAGCCCGACAAGCTGGGGGAGGTGGCGCTGTTGTGGGACGGGGAGTGGAAGATCACCTACGAGACCTTCCGCGACATGGGGATTGCCTACGGAGTGGGAATGATCCTCATCTACCTGCTGGTGGTGGCCCAGTTCCGCTCCTATCTGGTGCCACTCATCATCATGGCTCCCATTCCGCTCACCATCATAGGGGTGATGCCGGGCCACGCCCTGCTGGGAGCCCAGTTTACCGCTACCTCGATGATCGGGATGATCGCCCTGGCCGGGATCATCGTACGCAACAGCATCCTGCTGGTGGACTTTATCGAGCAGCAGCGCAGCGCCGGAGTGGCGTTCGAGCAGGCGGTGATCGAAGCGGCGCAGGTGCGGGCCAAACCCATCATGCTGACGGCGTTGGCGGCGATGATCGGAGCCCTGTTTATCCTCGATGATCCCATCTTCAACGGACTGGCCATCAGCCTGATTTTCGGGATCCTGGTCTCCACTTTGCTCACCCTGGTGGTGATACCCTTGCTCTATTATGCCCTGCTCTCCCGACGCTCATGACGGGAGTCACTAGCGAAAGGATGCGCGATGAAGAGAGGTTGGTTGTGGTGGGGAAGTGGCGCTGTGGTAGCGGCTGCTGCTGTGGCATGGTGGTGGCGACCGCAGCCGACGCCGATCAGGCTGGCTGAGGTCGGGCGGGGGGATGTGCTGGTCACTGTGGTCAACACCCGGGCCGGCACCATCAAGTCGTGTCAGCGGGCCGGACTCAGTCTGCCCGGTGGCGGTGTGGTGGAGCAGATCGCCGTCAAGGCCGGGGAGCGGGTAGCCCGGGGAGATCTGCTGCTGACCCTCTGGAGTGACGATATTCACGCCGATCTCGCCCGTGCCCGTGCCCAGCAGGCCCTTGGCAAGACCCAGCGCGAGGAGCGTTGCAGCGAGGCGGCCTACTACGAGCGGGAGGCCAATCGGCTGGCCACTTTGCTGGCCAAAAACCTCACCTCTCGCACCCTCGCCGAGCAGGCCCAGAATCTGGCCGATACCCGCCGCTATGTCTGTCAGGCATCCCGCCAGCAGGAGCGGGTTGACGAGGCGCAGGTCGCCCAGGTGGAGGCTCGCTTGAGCGAGCGTCGCTTGCTGGCGCCGTTTGCCGGAGTGGTGGCGGAGGTCAACAGCAAGTTGGGCGAATACATGACTCCCTCCCCGCCCGGAGTGGCCATGCCTCCGGTGATCGATCTTATCGACGATAACTGTCTGTATGTCTCAGCCCCCATCGATGAGGTGGATGCCGCCCGCCTCAAGGTGGGCCAGTCTGCCCGGGTACTGCTCGATGCCATGCCCGGGCGCGATTTTGCCGCCACCGTCACCCGCATCGCCCCCTATGTGAAGGAGCTGGAGAAGCAGGCCCGCACCGTGGAGGTGGAGGCGGCGCTCACTGCCCTGCCCACCGATGTCCCCCTGCTTATTGGCTACAGCGCTGACCTTGAGGTCGAGGTGACCCGCGCCACCGATGTGCTGCGGGTAGCGGCCAGCAGCCGGGCCGACGATGGCAGCGTGCTGCGGCTGGAAGGGGATAAGCTGGTGCGGGTGGTGCCCCGTTGGGGCGTGGAGAACTGGAACTGGATTGAGGTGGCCGAGGGGCTCGCTGCCGGTGATCGGCTGGCAGCCCAGCCCGGACAGATTGTCGGGGAGGGCCCTTTCAGCGCCGCCACGGAGCAGCCGGATGAGTGAGCTCATTCGCCTTGATGCCGTCAGCCGTCGTTTCACTCTGGGGGGGAGCGAGGTGGCCGCCCTCGATCGCGTCTCTCTGCGGGTTGCCGAGGGGGAGTATCTGGCGGTGATGGGCCCCTCGGGCTCCGGCAAATCGACCCTGCTCAATGTGTTGGGGCTGCTGGATCGGCCAGACGAGGGGCGCTACTGGCTGGGTGGGGAGGACACCGCCACCCTGTCAGAACCCGCATTGGCCCAGCTGCGCGGCCATCGCATCGGTTTCGTGTTCCAGTCGTTTCACCTTATCTCCCGCCTCACTGCCCGTGAAAACGTCGAGCTGCCGCTGATGCTGTGCGGGATCGCCCCCGCCGAGCGCCATCGCCGAAGCCAGCAGTTGCTGGGGGAGCTGGGGCTGGAGAACCGGGCCGGACACCGCCCTGCCGAGCTTTCCGGCGGTCAGCGTCAGCGGGTAGCCATCGCCCGGGCCATGGCAATGGCGCCGCGACTGATTCTGGCCGACGAGCCCACCGGCAATCTCGACTCCCGCTCCGGGGAGGAGGTGATTACCCTGCTGGAGGGGCTCAATCGGGAGCAGGGGATCACGCTGGTGGTGGTGACTCACGACCCGCGCCTCGGTGAGCGGGCGGGCAGGCGGATCCTGATGAACGATGGCCGCATCAACATTGATAGCGGCGGTGGCTGAATGCGGCGCCCCGATGTGATCCGCTTTGCCGCCGTGGCGTTATTGCGTCAGCGTTCACGGGCGCTGGTCTTGATCCTGGCGGTGAGTCTGAGCGTCACCTCGGTGCTGCTGCTCACCGCGCTGGGGGAGGGGGCGAGGCGCTATGTGGCGGACCAGTTCAGCTCCCTTGGCAAGGATCTGCTGGTGATGTTCCCGGGCCGCAAGGAGACCACCGGCGGGCTGCCGCCGGTCACTGGCAACAGTCTGCGGCAGATCACTCTCGATGATATGCACTACCTTGGCCAGCATCAGCCAAATGTGCGGCTGGTGCCGCTGGTGATGGGCTTTGCCGAGGCCAAACAGGGGGCGCGGCTGCGCCAGACCATGCTGCTTGGCAGCAGCAACGGGCTGCGCGATACCCACGGGCTGGAGCTGCTCTCCGGCCGCTGGCTGCCGGGGGATCCCGCAGAGGACAGGCCGGCCGTCCTGCTCGGGGCCAAGGTGGCCCGTGAGCTGTTCGGTCAGGTCGATCCGGTCGGCCAGTGGCTGCGTTTTGACAATCGCCGCTTTCGGGTGGTGGGGGTCTTCACCAGCCAGAGCAGCAATCTGGGGATGGATATGGCCGAGGCCGCGCTGATCCCGGTCGGTAGCGCCATGCGGCTGTTCAACACCGAGGGGCTGTTTCGGCTGCTGATCCAGCCGCTGGCGGGACAAGCAGTGCCCCCGCTGGTCAAGCGACTGGAGCAGCTGATGCAGGCGCGCCACGGGGTGCTCGATGTGACTGTGGTGCGCCGCGACGCCATGCTGGCCACCTTCTCCACCATTCTCTCGACCCTCACCCTGGCCGTTGCCGGCATCGGCGCCAT
This sequence comes from Aeromonas sp. R4-1, assembly GCF_040908325.1. Taxonomy (NCBI): domain Bacteria; kingdom Pseudomonadati; phylum Pseudomonadota; class Gammaproteobacteria; order Aeromonadales; family Aeromonadaceae; genus Aeromonas; species Aeromonas sp. R4-1. The sequence goes on along the minus strand of NZ_JBFODM010000092.1, from coordinate 43,406 downwards.
CAGCCTGCTGGTCTCCGGCATCATGATGATGAATTTGGCGCTGATCAGCACCCGCCAGCGCACCGGCGAGATCGGCCTGCTCAAGGCGCTGGGGGCCGACAGTCGCCAGATCCGCCAGCTGTTTTTGTGGGAGGCGCTGTTGCTGAGCGGCAGTGGCGCGCTGTTTGGCACTGTGTTGGGCTATGCCCTGGTTGCCCTCGCCGGAGTGATTTGGCCCGGATTTCCGGCGGCGGTCCCTCTGCTCGCTACTTTCTGTACCATACCGGCGGCCCTGCTGACCGGGCTGTTTTTTAGCTGGCTGCCCGCCTCCCGTGCGGCACGGCAAGATCCGGTCAGCAGCCTGCGCAGCGGGCAATGGAGTGGTGGCTGATGCGCGCCGCCGATCTGCTGTTCTGGCTCTGGCGCGCCTTGTTGGCGGGGCGCAGTCGCAGCCTGCTGTCGGCGCTCGGCATTGCCATCGGGATCGCCTCGGTGACCCTGCTCACCGGCATCGGCGAGGGGCTCAGGCTCTATCTGCTCGACAGCTTCTCCCAATTTGGCACCCGGTTGATTGCCGTGACCCCGGGCAAGACCGAAACCGCAGGCGGCCCGCCCGGCATCCTCTCCAGCAGCCGTCCCCTGCTGCTGGAGGATGCCGATGCCCTCGCCAGATTGGCAGGGGTAGAGGCGGCGCTCCCTGTGGTGCAGGGGCAGGGGGAGGTACGCAGCCGCGGGCTCACCCGCAGCACCGCCATTCTGGGCACCGGTCCGGCGGTGCTCTCCGGCTGGCGACTCACCCTGGTGCAGGGACGTTTTCTGCCCGCGGACGACAGTGCCATGCCCCGCGCCTATGCGGTGCTGGGGGCCAAGGTGGCGGCTGAGCTGTTTCCCGGCGGAGATGCGCCGGGCAGTCTGCTGCGCGCCGGTGATCGCCGTTTTCGGGTGGCCGGGGTGCTGGCCCCCAAAGGGCAATTTCTCGGCTTTGATCTGGATGACATGATCTATCTGCCCGCCGCTCACGCCCAGGCGCTGTTCAATAAGGAGGGGCTGCAGGAGATCGACGTCATCTATCGCGCCGGGCAGGCGGAGGCCGATATCACCGCCCAGATCCGGCGAGTACTGATCGCCCGCCACGGCGCTGAGGATTTCACCCTCACCTCCCAGCAGGACATGCTGACCAGCCTCGACAAGATACTCTCCATCATCAAGCTGGCGGTTGGCGGGCTCGGCATTATCTCGCTGCTGATCGGGGCGGTCGGCATCTTCAGCATCATGAGCATCGCCCAGCAGGAGCGGATCCCCGAAGTGGGCTTGCTGATGGCGCTGGGGTGTCCGCGGCGCCGCATTCTATTGCTGTTCCTGCTCGAAGCCGTGGTGCTGGCGCTGCTGGGCGGAGCCATGGGGCTGGCCCTGCTCGGCGGGCTCAAGCTGCTGCTCACCCTGCTGGCGGCTGGCTTGCCGCTTACCCTCCATCCTCTCTATCTGCTGCTGGCGCTCGGTTGCAGCGCCCTGGTCGGTCTGCTGGCCGGGGTCGCTCCTGCGCTGCGGGCAGTGCGTCTCGACCCAGTAGTTGCCCTGCGCGGTGATTAGGTCGCCCCTTCCGCAAGAGGCGCATTACGCTCGGGTCTTAGCAAAGGGGGACTAGGCGACCACCTCCGCAACCGACAGGCTGCGCTCAGATCTGAACAGGGGGAAGTAGCGGCGATCCGCCTGACTCATGTGGCCGACTACCAGCTCCTGAATGATGAAGTTGAGCAACTCGTCGTTGCCCAGAGTCCCCGCTTTGGCGGCGTTCAGCAGCTGGCCTGCTTTGTTGAGCAGGCGCTGGTGATCCTGACGGTGGCTGACGAGCTCCCGATAGTCGATCTCCGCCAGCATCTGCTCTTCAAAGGCGAAGTGATGGCGGGCCATGTCGAACAGGCTCTCCAGACTCTCCAGAAACGGGGCCGGATCCTCGTGCTGATCTTTCATCCGCTCCAGCAGCCGGTTGGTCAATACGAAGAGCTGGCGATGCTCGGCATCGATGCGCGGGTGACCGCACTCGTGGCCGGGTTGCCACAGCAGGGCGCCCTGCTCGGGATCAAGGCCTTCGGTATAGAGGCAGACCCGGCCGCGGCCGCGATTCTTCGCCTGATACATGGCCTGATCGGCGTGGTGCATCAGGGTTTTGGCATCCTCCCCGTGCTCGGGATAGAGCGCCAGCCCGATACTGCTGGAGATGAGCAGCTCCTGTCCCTCCAGCTGGAACGGATGGCGCAGCTGCTGGTGCAGCTTGTCGGCCACCGCCAGCACTTCGTCGCCACTCTCCGGCAGCAAGATAACGAACTCGTCGCCCCCCAGCCGTGCCACTAGATCCTGTTTGCGCACGCAGTGGCTCATCCGCTCGGCCACCATATTGAGCAGAATATCCCCGGTCTCATGGCCGAAGGTGTCGTTGATCGGCTTGAAGTGATCGAGATCGATAAACATCAATGCCAGCGGACGGGGCGTCTCCTGCTCCATCAGCTCCTTGAGCCGTTGCTGCAGCAAGCGGCGGTTGGGCAGCCCGGTGAGGGGGTCGTAGAAGGCGAGGCGGAGCATCATCTCCTCTCGCGCTGCCCGCTCGGTGATATCCCGGGTGACCCCGAGGATCGCCTCCGGCTGGGCATTGTGGTTGCCATGGAGGGTGGTGATGGTTTCGGTGGCTACCAGATGGCCATCCTTGTGGCGCAGCTGGGTGCGAATGACCCGGCGGGTCTGGTCATGTTCCCCCCGCTGCCAGGCCTCCAGGGTGGCGGAGATCTCCTCGCGCAGCAGTTGCCTTGAGGCATCCGGCAGCAGCTGTTTGAGGGGCAGGGCAAACAGCTCGGGGGCCTCGTAGCCGCTCAGAGGCGTGATGGCCGGGCTGACGTAGCGAAAGCGCAAGCTGGCTGCATCCATGGTCCAGATTACATCGGCGCTGTTCTCCGCCACGAAGCGGTAGTGTTGCTCGCTCTGGGCCAGTTCACGGGTCAGCCGCTGGCGATCCCGCGCCTCCTGGCGCAGGCGCAGATAGAGGTGCAAGAAGATGCCGAGCAGGGTCATCAGGGTAAAGGTGATGAGCATGGCCACCGCCACGCTCTTGTCGAGCAGCTGCCGTTGCTGGCGCAGCCGCTCCTGCGCCGGGTCGTAGATAAAGCGGTCGAGGTTGGGCAATACCGTGAGCATGCCCGCCTCCAGATAGGTTTTGGCGATCTGCAGCCAGCGCTCCTGCTGCATGTAGCCAGGTTCGATAAGGTCGGGCTGCATCAGCTCTCTGGTTTCGCGCGCCTCGAACTCCAGCTGTTCACGGCCAGCCCCGGTCGGGTACTGCTCCATGATGAGGTTGATCATCTCTTCGGGGTGGTCCATCGCATAGCGCCACCCCTTGAGGCTGGCCTGCTGGAAGGCGTAGACCCGATCCTGTCGGGTGATCAGCTCCCGCTCGGAGGTAAACAGGTTGTCGCCGTAGAAGTCGAAGTCGATGGTGCGCGGACTGAAGACCCGATAGGGGATCCCTTTTTGTTGCAGATAGAAGGGCTCGGTAGTGCTGTAGGCGCTGATGGCATCCACCTTGCCCGCCAGCAGTGCCTCTATCCCCTGTTTGTAGGGAAGGGTGACCCAGTCGCGGCTGCGGGTATGGTGGGAAAGGTAGGTCAACAGCTCGTTGGAGCCAGGCTCCAGCATCAGTCGCTTGTTGGCCAGATCGGCCGGGTTGCGAATATCTGGCCTATCCAGCGTGAGCAGAACCAGCGGCGAGTGCTGCAGCAGGGCGGCGAGCACCACCACCGGGCGACCGGCAGCCCGATCCAGCAGCAGATCACTGCCGCTGATGCCAAACTGGGCCTTTCCCGAGATCACCTCGCTGACCACATCGGTGCGGGAGTCCGCTTCGCGCAGGGTGACATGCAGACCGGCCTCCCGATAAAACCCTTTGGCGATGGCCGCGTAGTAACCGGCAAACTGGAACTGGTGTTGCCACGGCAACTGGACGATGACCTGCTCGCCGGCTCGCACGGGGGAAGAGGTCAGGGTCGCGATGACCATACCGACCAGCATTGGCATAAACCAGCTGAGGGGCTGGCGGGGGGCTGCGTTCTCCGTCATACAACGTTTCTCTCGGGAGCGGTGTCTAGGCTAGATTCAAGCAATTTTGTGTCACCTGCAAGGGGAGAAAAGGCGTTTGCAATGGGGTATAGGGGGGTTGGGAAGTCATTTTTGTGTCGTTCATCACACGGGATGGATACATACCGTTTTTTTGCAAGTTATGTGACCAATAAGAGAGTCATATGGCCTATCGAAGTGGTCGCATTCTAGCCACTTTTTCCCGTTTTTATCGTTGTCATTGTGGCTTGACTGCATTTTTCCCGTGGTTGCACGTCAAGCTGTGTCGTTATATCAATAGATACTTTTATGGGGCGGTCAGGTGTGACGCAAATGTGTCGTGGCTGCTGCGCACCGGTTAATGTGCAACGGCTCAGTGATGGTACCCCGTCAGTGTTATCATGCTGTCCCCAGTTCCGGATAAGGTCTTTTTATGTCCCGCTTGCGTCTGCTTGTCTCCGACTCTCACGATCCCCTGTTCAATCTGGCCGTTGAGGAGTGCATCTTCCGCCAGATGGACCCCGGCCAGCGGGTGCTGTTCCTCTGGCGCAATGCCAATACCGTGGTGATTGGCCGTGCCCAGAATCCGTGGAAGGAGTGCAATACCCGCCGCATGGAAGAGGACGGGGTGACCCTGGCGCGTCGCAGCAGCGGTGGCGGCGCCGTGTTCCACGACCTTGGCAACAGCTGCTTCACCTTCATGGCGGGCAAGCCGGAGTATGACAAGAGTGTCTCCACCACCATCGTGCTGGACGGGCTCAAGCGATTGGAGATCGAGGCGTTTGCCTCCGGTCGCAACGATCTGCTGGTGGCGACCCCGGACGGGGAGCGCAAGGTATCGGGGTCGGCCTATCGGGAGACTCTGGATCGCGGTTTTCACCACGGCACCCTGCTGCTGGACGCCGATCTCGGCCGCCTTGCCAACTATCTCAACCCCGACCCCAAGAAGCTGGCGGCCAAGGGGATCACCTCGGTGCGCAGCCGGGTGGCCAATCTGTGCGAACTGTTGCCGGGGCTCGACCATCAACAGGTGAGCGAGGCGCTGGTCGAGGCCTTCTTCCACCATTACGGCGCACGAGTTGAGCCCGAGCATATCTCCCCCGAGCAGATGCCGGATCTGCCGGGCTTTGCCGAGACCTTCGCCCGCCAGCGCAGTTGGGAGTGGAACTATGGCCATGCCCCGGCCTTCAGCCATCTGCTGGAGGAGCGGTTCAGCTGGGGCGGGGTGGAACTGCACTTTGATGTGGAGAAAGGGGTCATCACCCGGGCGCAGCTCTTTAGCGATACTCTGGAGCCGGCCCCGTTTGATCTGCTGGTGGCCGAACTGGCGGGCTGTGGCTATCGACCGGACGCGGTTTCCGCGCGCCTGCAGCCCTGGCTGGCGGCCTTCCCGCAGCAGCAGAGCGAGCTGGCGGAGTTTGCCGAGTGGCTGTTGACCTCCCTGCGTTAAGGGGGGCACTGCACTGATGGCGGTCCGTTAGTGAGGGCGCTGTCAGCCAGGATGGGAGCAAGATCACGAAATCTAAAGAGGCGCCTCAAAGGCGCCTTTTTGCCAGCCCTTGTGATGGCTGATACATGACAAAAAGTAGGGTAGGCCATTAGATATTGTCACTGTCGGCCCCGCTGGTACAGGGGTATAACGGCCGCACATTTGCTGTACTAATGGTATAAAAATGAGTGACTTAGTTTATCTTCAAGACGAAAGCGTCAATGCCGTCCACCCCGATTTTTCCGCCCGTTTCGCCACAGTCAAAGCCAACTTTTTCTCGCGCAATCCCGATCTCTGGCCCGTTTTTCGCGAACCCGGATTTGCCACCCTCAACGAATTTCGGGCCCGTGGCCTGGCTCCCGATGCCCGTTTGAATGCCTGGCCAGATGGCCGCGCCCGCCTGGCCGACCTTTGCGAGACCATGCCGGTGCCCGCCACCATGCGCACTCCGGGCGAGCCGATGGCCGAGCTGTTGTTTGCCGCCGCGCTGTCGAAGGATTGGGAAAACCCCTCCAGCGTCGAGAACGTCATCACCATGTCGGCGGATCCCGCTATCTATGGCGCCCAGATGGGTATTCTGGCCAACCCCAATCTGGTCTACTCCGAATATGCCGGAGTGGCCGAGGAGCTGGAGAAGAAGGTGGTGCGCCAGATTGCGCTGCTGGCAGGTTATGACCCGGCTTGCGCCACCGGCATCTTCACCCAGGGGGGGACCTTCTGTAACCTCTATGGCTACCTGCTCGGCATTCGCAAAACCTTGCCGGAAGCCAAGCAGAAGGGGCTCGGCCACTATCAGGATTACCGCATTATCAACTCCCAGGGCGGTCACTACTCCAACATCACCAACCTCTCCCTGCTTGGGGTCGACATCGAGAACAAGACCATCCGGATTCAGGTCGGCGAGAACAACGACATCGATCTCGACCATCTCGAGCGCACCCTGACCGCCTGTTTTGCCCTGAAACACGTTGTGCCCACCATCATGCTCACCATGGGCACCACCGATACCTTCGGGGTGGATCAGGTCAAGCCGGTGTTCGAGCTGCGCAATCGCCTCTGCGAGCAGTTCGAGGTGGCGGTCAAACCTCACATCCACGTCGATGCCGCCATCGGCTGGTCGATGATCTTCTTCCTGGGTTACGACTTTGCCGCCAACCCGCTCGCCATCAACAGCGCCACTCTGGCGGGGATCGAGCGCAACGTGGCGCGCTTTGCCGAGCTCAAATATGCCGACTCCTTCACCGTCGACTTCCAGAAGTGGGGCTATGTGCCTTACACCTCCAGTCTGGTGATGATCAAGGAGCAGGATGACCTCAAGGCGATGGAGAATGACCCGGAGAACTTCTCCTACTTCGAGCGGGACATTCAGGGCCAGACCCACCTGCAATCCACCATCGAGTGCTCCCGCGGCGCGAGCGGCCTGTTCGGTGCCTATGCGGCGCTCAACTATATGGGGGTGGAGGGGTATCGCACCGTGCTGGCCCACTGCCTGCAAAATGCCAATTACTTCCGCTTCCGGTTAAGCCAGCTGGGCAACGTCAAGCTGGTGGCGCAGGAGAATCAGGGGCCGAGCGTCGGCTTCAAGATCTACAACCCCGAGTGGGTGAGCGATCCGGAAGCCGAATTCGCCTTCGAGCTGGCCCGCTCCGGCGATCCTGCCTACAAGGCGCGGTTGCAGCGCAATACCGACTATCACCGCAGCCTGTTCAAGGGGCGCGGTAAGGTGGGGCTCTACACCAACTGGGTGGAGGCGGTGGCCCACTCCGACTATGACGCCCGCGGCAAGTACTCCTACATCGCCGGGGAGAAGGCGGTCTTTATGAACCCCGCCTGCACCCGCGAGCAGATCGACGCCTTTATCGACCATATTCGCGGCTGATGGATGTTGCCCTGACATTCGAGCGCGGCCTGTGATGGCAAGAGGCGGTCAGGGTACCTCGCCAACAGATAGACAAAGGGCAAGCCGGTTGGCTTGCCCTTCTGTTTTCACGACTGAATGCGAAAGCGGTGGAAAAGGCCGGGCTCAGAGGGCCAGTAGTTGCTCGTTCTCGACAATCTCGCACCCGGCGGGCAGTTTCGAGAGGGCGATCATGGCGCGTGCCACCTGACGGGCCTCGATGGCGCGCCAGCGGGCGAGCTTGCCCACCAGCAGTGGCCGAAACAGCGGATAGATGGTCTGAAAGATCTGCTCGGAGAGGCGCGGTGGCTGGCGATCTCCGAGCAGCATGGCGGGCCGCACGATGGCGAGCCGTGGCCAGGATTGGGCCAGCAGGGCCTGCTCCATCTCCCCCTTGGTACGCGGATAGAGAGCCGGGGACGATGCACTGGCCCCCATGCTTGAGACCACGATGAGCCGTTGACAACCGTGGCGGCGGGCCAGCTCGGCAAAGGCGACCACATAGTCGAGATCGACCCGGCGAAACGCCTCGGCAGAGCCTGCCTCCTTGCGGGTGGTACCGAGGGCACAAAAGGCGATATCCACCGGGCGGGAGAGGGTGACGCTGGCCAGATCATCAAAATTGACCGGCAGCCAGTGGTGTGCCTCCTTGCCCGGCTTGCGACAGAGCAGGGTCAGTTCATGTTCGGCAGGCAGTTGCTGCACCAGTTCGCGACCGATCAGGCCGCTGGCTCCGGCAATCAGGATCCGGCTCATGGGGATTCTCCCTGTGTCATTCGATGGTGTTGATGCCATGGTGGCTGCTCATCAGCATCAGGCAATTTGCGGGCAGCTGCAATGGGGAGAAATGACTCAGTGTTGTCGGGCAGGATGAATTACGCGGGGCTGGATAAAACAAAACCGGCGCGAGGCCGGTTTTGCGGGATATCAGAGCGGGGTATTGAAAGCTGCTGGCAGCGGGAAGTCACCCGTCACTGTGGTCAGCCTGTCGTTGGCGAAGGTGACGGTGAGCTCTTTGCGCTCCTTGTCGCCGTGGCCCGGCTGGAATTCATAGAGGTAGTACCAGGTGTTGGGGTCAAAGCCGTCACGCAGCATGGGGGTCCCCAGCACATAGCTGACCTGCTCGCGGGTCATCCCCTGGCGCAGTTTGTCGACCTGTTTTTGTTCCACATAGTTGCCCTGGGGAATATCGATACGATAGACCAGGCTGCAACCGGAGAGGGTGAGGGCGGTCAAAGCCGCGGCAATCAGGTGTTTCATCCGCATATCGAGTTCAGATCATCCATACAGTCTTTTTGGCTCGGCAAATCATACCGACTCCCTCCACGGAAGTAAAAAGCCATTGATCCATCAGCCAATAAAAAGGGTCGCACTGCGACCCTTTCTGGCAATCCGGCTGCTGTTACATCGCCGCGCGGAAGATGGCGACGATCTCTTCGTGGCTCGCCTGTTTCGGGTTGGTGAAGCCGCAGGCATCTTTCAGGGCATTGCTGGCCAGGGTATCGAAGTCATCGGCCTTGACGCCGAGTTGCTCCAGACCCGCCGGGATCTTTACATCCAGCGCCAGCTGCTTGATGGCGGCAATGGCAGCGGCAGCGCCCTGCTCGTCGCTCATGGCACTCACGTCCACCCCCATGTAGCGGGCCACATCCTTCAGACGAGCGGCGCTCACCTGGGCGTTGAACGCCTGAACGTGGGGCAGCAGCACGGCGTTGCAGACACCGTGGGGCAGGTCATAGAAACCGCCCAGCTGGTGGGCCATGGCGTGCACATAGCCCAGGCTTGCGTTGTTGAAGGCCATGCCGGCCAGGAACTGGGCATAGGCCATCTGCTCGCGGGCATGCAGGTCATCGCCGTGGTGAACGGCGGTGCGCAGGTGCTTGGCAATCAGCTCGATGGCCATCACGGCGCTGGCATCGGTTACCGGGGTGGCGATGGTGGAGACATAGGCTTCGATGGCGTGGGTCAGGGCATCCATACCGGTGGCGGCGGTGAGACCGGCTGGCTTGGCCAGCATCAGCTCGGGATCGTTGACCGACATCAGCGGGGTAACGTGCTTGTCGATGATGGCCATTTTCACGTGGCGCGCTTCGTCGGTGATGATGCAGAAGCGGGTCATCTCGGAGGCGGTACCGGCGGTGGTGTTGATGGCGATAAGCGGCAGCTGCGGCTTGGCGGAGCGATCCACCCCTTCGTAATCCTTGATGCTGCCACCGTTGGCGGCGACCAGCGCGATGCCCTTGGCGCAGTCGTGGGGCGAGCCGCCACCCAGCGAGATGACACAATCGCAGCCGTTGGCCTTGATCATGGCCAGACCCGCTTCGACGTTGCTGGTAGTGGGGTTGGGTTTGGTCTCATCGAAAACTGCGCTTTCAATGCCATGTTCAGCCAACAGGGTGGTGAGCTTGGCGACCACGCCGATCTGGTTGAGAATTTTGTCGGTGACGATCAGCGCCTTGCGATAGCCGTAACCCTTGATATCGGCGGCAGCCTCTTGCAGACAGCCGGCACCCATCAGGTTGATAGCGGGAATATAGAACTTGAATGTAGCCATGATGGACTTCCTATAGTTAGCCATTAAGTGGTGGTTAAGAGCTAGGCTACCATCTAGAAAGGGATACAAAAGCATCTTGTTTACAACTTTACGGGGTCGATCACGAGTCGTTAATTAAGCGCTGAACCAGGCTTGACTTTCTCGCATCTGACTCGATTTGCAGAAAAACGTTTGTCAATTATTTCATTGAGTTAGCAAACGTTTTGCGCAATGTTTGTCACTGTCAATGCGTGGAAGTGTGAGGCGCTTCAAGGAATTGGAAAGCGCTTTCGACCATAGTTGGCGCCTCCCCGAAGAGGGGGGTAAAGGCTTGAAAGTATCATAAAGAATCATCTTAACTTGTGCCCTGACCATGCTGGCAGGGGGCAACCAGGAGTCCACTATGTCTGATGTATTTCACTTGGGTTTGAAGAAAGCGGATCTGCAAGGCGCCACCCTGGCGATCGTCCCCGGTGACCCCGAGCGCGTGAAGCGTATCGCAGAGCTGTTGGACAACCCGGTGCACCTGGCCAGCCATCGTGAATTCACTACCTGGCGCGGCGAGATGGACGGCAAGGCCGTGATCATCTGCTCTACCGGTATCGGTGGCCCGTCCACCTCCATCGCGGTAGAAGAGCTGGCCCAGCTGGGTATCCGCACCTTCCTGCGTATCGGCACCACCGGCGCCATCCAGCCGCACCTGAACGTGGGTGACGTGATCGTGACCACCGGTTCCGTGCGCCTCGACGGTGCCAGCCTGCACTTTGCACCGATGGAGTTCCCGGCTGTTGCCGACTTCGACTGCACCACCGCGCTGGTGAACACCGCCAAAGAGATGGGCTCCAAGCTGCACATCGGTGTGACTGCCTCCTCTGACACCTTCTACCCTGGTCAGGAGCGTTACGACACCGTATCCGGCCGCGTAGTGAGCCGTTTCCAGGGTTCCATGAAAGAGTGGCAAGCCATGGGCGTGCTGAACTATGAGATGGAATCTGCAACCCTGCTGACCATGTGCTCCAGCCAGGGCCTGCGTGCCGGTATGGTGGCTGGCGTTATCGTCAACCGTACCCAGCAAGAGATCCCGAACGCCGAGACCATGGCGAAGACCGAATCTGATGCCATCAAGATCGTACTGGGCGCTGCCCGCAAGCTGATCTGATAGCACCACAAAGAGTGGGGGGTGGGGGCCGTTGCGAAAGCACGGCCCCTATCTTTATCCGCCGTTTGTCCCTTTTCTTCTCGCGTCACGCCTTTCTCTATTCCCGCCGCACTCGCGTCTATTGCCATCTACTGACGGCCTCTACTGATTGCTCCTAAAAAGGCGCGGCACAGCGGATCTGCATCGGCTCGCCGCTCATCGGATGAGAAAAATCCAGCTCGCTGGCATGCAGCATCAGCCGCGGCGCCTGTTCGCAGCTGGCTGGCAGCAGGCCACCATAGAGATCGCAGCCGAGGATGGGGTGGCCCAGCAACTGACTGTGGATGCGCAGCTGATGGGTGCGGCCGGTCTCCGGCACCAGTCGTACCCGGGTCAAAGGCACGGTCTGCCCCTGCATCTGCAACTCCAGCCGCTCAATCACCTGATAGCGGGAGCGGGCGGGTTTGCCGCTGGCGGCGCAGATCTTCATCAGCGGAAAGAGGGCCGGATCCTTGGCGATGGGGGCGTCGATAACCCCTTCGTCGTCAATCAGATGACCGCACAGTAGGGCGCTGTAGGCTTTGCTCACCGCCCGCTGGCTGAACTGCTGGCAGAGCAGGGCATTGATGGCCTTGTTTCTGGCGACCACCATGATGCCTGAGGTGCCAAAATCCAGGCGATGCACCAAGGTGCAGCCTGAGAAATCCTGCACCAGTCGATAGTGAACAGAGTCGAGGTTCTGCGGGTTCTTGCCTGACAGACTCAGCAGGCCGCTCGGCTTGTTGATGAGCAGCAGGTGCTCATCTTCGAACAGGATCTCGATGGCGGCACTGCAGGGCGGGGCGATAAAGGTGTCGACGATAACGGACATAGGTGGCACAGGCTGGAAACGGGGTGCGATCATACCCGAACCGGCGCGGCCGGGCGAATGGGTGGTGCGCAGCCTCGGAAAATGAACGGGATGACGCCATGCAACCTATTGATAATGAGCCGCGTTGAGCGAGGCGGTGTGCCGTGTAAACCGCCCAGGTCAGCAACAAGGCCCCGTTTTGTGACCCCTTCCCGAGTTCATCCGAGGCTTGCTTGTTAAGGTATGGCTCCCTGTTATGTTGTAAGGACCCTTTCCATGGCACTGCCCGTTATTCTTGATTGTGATCCCGGCCACGACGACGCCATCGCCCTCATTCTGGCGCTGGCCAGCCCTGAACTGAAGGTGCTGGCGGTTACCACCAGCGCGGGCAACCAGACGCAGGACAAGACCCTCAACAATGCCCTGCGCATCCTCACCTTGCGGGGGCGCCGAAACCGCTGGCCCGGGAGCTTATTATCGCCGACAACGTCCATGGCGAATCGGGCCTCGATGGCCCCAAACTGCCGGATCCCGCCTTTGCGCCGCAGGGGATGACGGGGATCGAGTTGATGGCCAAATGTCTGCGCGAGAGCCCGCAGCCCGTGACTCTGGTGCCGACCGGCCCGCTGACCAATATCGCCCTGCTGCTGGCGGCACATCCCGAGCTCAAACCCAGGATTGCTCGCATCGTGCTGATGGGGGGCGCCGCAGGGGCTGGCAACTGGACGCCTGCGGCGGAATTCAATATTTATGTGGACCCGGAAGCGGCCGATATGGTGTTCAAGTCGGGCATTCCCATCACCATGTGCGGCCTTGATGTGACCCATGAGGCGCAGGTGATGGATGAGGATATCGAGCAGGTGCGCGCCATCACCAACCCGGTAGCCCAGTGTGTGGCCGGGCTGCTCGACTTTTTCATGATCTACCATCGGGATCCCAAGTGGGGATTTGCTGGTGCACCGCTCCACGACCCCTGTACCATTGCCTGGTTGCTGGCTCCCGAGCTGTTCCACGGGGTTGAGTGCCGGGTCGATATCGAGACCAGCGGGGTGCATTCCGTGGGGATGACGGTGGTGGATCGTTATGGTCTGACCGGCAAGCCAGCCAATGCGCTGGTATTGTTGGGGCTGGATCGTCCGGGCTTTATCGATCTGCTGGTGACGCGGCTGCGGGCGTTTGACTGAGCGCCGGTTCATTTTTGCAAGAAGGGGCGGGGAATGTGGAAGAGAGGCTTGGTGCTGCTGGCCGGGTTGCAACTGACAGGCTGTGCGACGCCATTCGAGCGGATGTGGCAGGGGCTGGCGACCTGTGAATTTACCGATCTCTATGTGGATGAGACGGGCAGGGCCGCCAATCTACAGCTGGCCAACTACACCCCCTACAAGGTGAGCGACGGCTTTGCCTGGTACAAGGTGCACGAGGAGCTACACGGCTTGCCGGTGGTCGGCTTTATCGTGCCCGCTTCCAGCTTCGAAGTGCATGCTCTCTTTGTCGATACTCCCATCGCCAATGCCCGCCGGTTGACCCACAACGCCTACGGCAGCGAGTTTGGTGACGAGCAGAAGCATGACGAGGGCTCAGCCCCTCTGCTTTTGCGCGATCCCAACAACCCCAAGCGCTCCATCATCGACTGCACCCGCGGCGAGTCTGACGGGGAGCTTGAGGATTCGGCCATGCCCGAGTAGGGCTGCCTGTCACGCCATCGGCCTGAAAAAAGAGGGGCCAGCCTTGTCGGCTGGCCCCTCTTTTTTATTGTTGCTTAGCGCCCTGATCAGGGATAGCTCAGCGTCTCCTTGATAAGCGGCAGTTGAGCCTTGATCCACGCTGGGTTGATGGGGCCCCAGTCGCTGATGCGGTAGTGCCCCTGCAGGTGGCGAGCCCCCTCGGTCTGCTCGAAGGCGCAGTTGATATCGAGTTCGGCCAGCGCCGTCAGGGTATCCTGCGCGGTGCGGCGCGGCATGCCGGTTGCCTCCATGATGGCGGGCACCGTATCCGTGCCTTGGCTGATCAGCCAGGCCACGTAGAGCCGCCGGTAGAAGCTGGTGCGGGTCTTGCTCGGCTCACTCATAGCTCGTCCTCAAGACGATCGAAGTAGCGCCAGGTTGCGATGGCTGCCTTGCCCATCACCAGCGCCCAGAGGCCGAACCAGAACCAGCGGAAGAAGCTCCAGGTGGAGGCGTCAGGCTCTGTGCTCTCGATCTTGGTGACGTTGGGGAACATGGAGAACATGTTCACGCGCCAGCCGTAGGAGGTGATGATGGCCAGGCGTTTCTCGAACTCCATCGACTTGGCCTTGGCCTGGACGTCGGCGGCGTTGAACTTGAAGTAGAAGGGCCAGCCCCACTCGGTATCTTCATTGCGAAACACCCGGATCTTCTCGCCGGGGCGCTCGGTGTAGATGTAGTAGACATCGGTGGTGGGGCCGTCAGCCGGGTTTTTCTGGCTGATGGGGCCATCCTTGTCGGTGCGCTTCACCTCGACCCCAGTGATTGTGGCGATGGTGTGCTCCGGCAGGTAGTAGTCGAGCCAGGCGGCGGAAATGAGGGCAATGAGCCCCAGTGCGATAAAGGCGGGTTTCTTGAATCTCAGGCTCATGGTGTGCTCACGTGAGGGGGAGTAACGTGCCTCTACCATACCGATATTTGACAGGGCAGCCCAGCCCCTTATGGCACCACAAGCCAAAAAATGGCGTTTAAAACAGAGACAAAGCCATTGCTCCATCAACAAGAAAGGCCCTTGCGGGCCTTTTTGTCTGGTTCACTTTGTGCGCTTACAGCTGGAATTGGGCCAGCTGCTTGCGTTGCTGCTCGGCGAGCTGGGAGAGCTCGTTGCTGGCACTGGCGCTCTGGCTGATGCCGGCGGAGCTCTGGCTCACGATCTCGTGAATATTGGTGATGTTGCGGTTGATGTCGGCGGTAACGCAGGACTGCTCCTCGGCGGCGGTGGCGACCTGGGCGTTGGCGTCGTTGATCTGGCGCACGGCACCGGTAATGCCGCTTAGCAGATCCTGCACCTGAGCGGACAAGCGCTGGTTATGGCTGAGGATCTCCAGAGTCTCCTGCACGCCGTTGTTGGCGGATTGGGACTGGCTCTGCAGCCGCTCGATGATGGCCTGGATCTCCTTGGTGGAGTCCTGGGTACGGGCCGCCAGCATTCTCACTTCGTCGGCTACCACCGCAAAACCACGACCCGTTTCACCGGCACGGGCAGCTTCGATGGCGGCATTGAGCGCCAGCAGGTTGGTCTGCTCGGAGATCCCCTGAATCACTTCAATTACCTTGCCGATCTGCTCGGACTGGGATTTGAGCTGAGCCACGATGGCGGCGGCATCTTCCAGACTGCCTGCCATCCGGCTGTTGGCGGCGATGCTTTCGGTAAAGAGGGCGAGCCCCTGTTCGACCCGGCCATTGGCATCCCGTGCCAGCTCGTCGGCGATGGCTGCATTGTGGTTGACGTTGTCAGCGGTGCTGGATAGTTCGGTTACGGCGGAGGCGACCTGTTCGATCTCGCTGTGCTGCTGCTTTGCATTGGCCTCGGACTGGGTCATCACGGCGGCCAGCTCGGTGGCGGCGGAGGCGACGCTGTTGCTGATCCCGGTCAGGTTCTCGATGGTGTTGCCGAGCTGGGTAAGGGTGAGGTTGATATCTTTGGCCAGACGGGTCAGTTCGTTGTTGCCCTCCGCTTTGGCGCGCACGTTGAAGCGCCCTTGCGCCACGGCGTGCATCACCTCTTGCAACTGACCGATGGGGCTGACGATGCGCCCAGAGAGGACCCAGCCGCAGATCAGCGCCGCCAGCAGGGTACCGGCGGTGAGCAGCAGGGTACGCAGCAGGGTGGCGTCGTAGTGGGCCTGCTCTTCGGCCAGCTCTTGCTGGATCAGCTGGTTGATGTGGGCGGACATGCTGTCGATCTGCTTGATCAGCTGTTCACCCAGCTCGCGGAAATGGAGGCGAGCCACCTCGTAGGCGACCGGATCGCCGCCACCCTGATGTTTTTGCGCCAGCAGCGGCAGCATGTTGCTGCGGGTATGGCTGAGGTAGGCCTGCAGGGCGGCAGCGACCTGACGGTTATCCTGCTCGGCACCGGGGAGCACCAGACGGCCGAGGATGGCGTTGATCTCCTGCTCGGCGCTGTTGAGGTTTGCGGGCAGGGCGGCAAACAGCTTGGCATCGTAGAGGCCATAGATGGCGCTGGTGCGTAGCCGATAGGTGGCGTGGATCAGTTTGGCAATATCGTCCTTGTGCTGGACCACGCTCTGGGTCGTCTCATCTATGTCATTGATGGCTTCATCCAAACCCTGTTTGCTGATGGCGATCATCACCATCATCAGCAGGCTGGCCAGCAGCAAAGGTATCAAGACCTGAACACGTATTGATAGATTATTCAATGACATAAGTGGCTCTA
Organism: Aeromonas sp. R4-1; assembly: GCF_040908325.1. Lineage (NCBI taxonomy): Bacteria > Pseudomonadati > Pseudomonadota > Gammaproteobacteria > Aeromonadales > Aeromonadaceae > Aeromonas > Aeromonas sp. R4-1. The sequence continues at coordinate 27,015 of NZ_JBFODM010000092.1, read as the reverse complement.
ATCCGGAATTGGAGGAGCCGATATCTTACACATGCACGTCAGGAGCTGTCACAGGCTTTTATTGCTGAAATGTGCTGAAGAAAAGGTTTTTTCTTGTGAGAAAGGAGCCATTTAGGCATGATTGAGCGCTTTATCCCCTGAATATGTGGTACAACTGGCTGGGTTGTGTCAATCCTGTCCCGTTTTCGTGATTTCCCGCTCTCGTCATATGGAGGTGTGTTGTGTCCAGCTGGATCGATCCGGCCATTCTGGCTCTGTTTATCCCGACCTTTTTCTTTGTCTCGGTGACCCCCGGCATGTGCATGACCCTGTCGATGACCCTGGGGATGAGCCTGGGGGTGCGCCGTACCCTGCATATGATGTGGGGGGAGCTGATCGGGGTCGGGCTGGTCTCGGTGCTGTCGGTGATCGGGGTTGCTGCCATCATGCTCAACTATCCGGGGATCTTCGCCGCCTTCAAATATGTGGGGGGCGCCTATCTGGTGTGGCTTGGCATCCAGATGTGGCAGGCCAAGGGGAAGATGGCCATTCCGGCGGATCTCTCGGCCGGTCAGCAGACCAGCGCCATGGGGCTGGCTCTGCAGGGCTTTGTCACCGCCATCGCCAATCCCAAGGGGTGGGCCTTCATGATCTCCTTGCTGCCCCCCTTTATCTCTGCCGACAAGGCGATGGCGCCGCAGATCAGCGCGCTGGTGGCGCTGATCCTGGTCATCGAGTTCTCCTGCCTGCTGCTCTACGCAAGCGGTGGCCGCACTCTGCGCCACTTCCTCGCCAAGAGCGGCAACGTCACCTTGATGAACCGCATCGCCGGTACTCTGATGCTGGGGGTGGGAGTCTGGCTGGCGCTCGGGTAAGAGCTTTCAGTGACCCGCACCAGACAAGAAAAATGCCACCGGTCGGTGGCATTTTTAATGGGCGCCGGGTGGCTCAGCGAGGCTTGAAACGCTCGACCCAGGGGTTGGCGGTGAGGCCGTGCAGGATGACGCTCAATATGATGGTGCAGAGCACGGTGGCGATGATGGGGCGCTGGCCAATCAGGGAGGGCTCGTTTTGCAGCACCATTACCGCAAAGACGATGCTGGCAAGGCCCCGCGGCCCGAACCAGCCGATAAAGAGCTTGAGCTCCGGCTTGAGGCCGGTACCGATGAGGCTCAGCCAAACCGGCACCATCCGCAGCAGGGTGAGGCTGGCAATGGCATAGAGCCAGTATTGCCAGTGCAGCAGCTCCGGCAGAATGGGCATCAGGGTCGCGCCAAACACCATCCAGATCACCACGGAGAGCAGGTCGCCGTAGCCTTCGCAGCTGTCCATATAGGCGTGCTTGTGTTCGCCGAGGCGGTGGCCGATAAAGAGGCCGCCGACAAAGGCGGCGATAAAGCCGCTCCCCCCGAGAGTCTGTGCCAGCGCAAAGCAGAGCAGGGCCAGCCCCGGCATGGTGAGCTGGCGCCAGAGCGGCAGTTGCCAGCCGTTGAGATAGGAGATTTTCAGTAGCCGGATGGTGAGGCTGGTCTGCACAAAGGCGACCAGCAGGCCAATGCCGATCTCCTCCAGCATCAGGGTGATAGCCAGCGTGGCGGTGCCTGCGTGCTGCTCGGTGGGGGCGATAAGGGCCAGCAGCAGAAGCAGCACCGGTACGCAGATGCCGTCGTTGAGGCCGCTCTCCTGATTAAGCCCTTCACGCACCGGTGCCGGCACCGCGGGGTTGCTTACCACCGCCTTGCCGAGCGCCGCATCGGTGGGGGCAAGAATGGTGGAGAGGATCGCCATCTCCAGCAGTGGCAGGTCGGGGAAGATCCAGTGGCCAAACAGGGCGCCACAAAGCAGGGTGAGGGGCAGGCCAATCAGCAGCAGCCGGATGGGGAGCTGGCGGTTGGCCAGCAATACCTGCCAGTTGGTGTTGGCGGCATCGTTGAATAGCACGATAACCAGCGTCAGCTCGGCCAGCAGCTTGATGCCGGCGCTGTCGATAGAGAGGGAGAGCAGCTCCAGCCCGCCCGGCCCCAGCAGCCAGCCGGTCAGCAGAAAGAGCAGGGGGCCGTTGACCAGCTTTGATTCAAAGCGCCCCGCGATCAGGCTGTAGACCAGCAAGAAGGCGGCGATCACCGCTAGATTCTGGTAAAGCAGGTGTGCATCCATACAACCTCCTTTCTGCCCCCGCAGGGGCGGTTTAATCGGTCAGGCAGTCGGGATCGAACACATACTCCCCGTCCAGCCAGCGCACGATTTCGTCTACGCAGGATTGGTCACGAAACGGCAGATAGCGCGCCTTGAGGGCGGCAATCTGATCGGAGGTGAGCTGTGTCAGCCCTAGATCCTGAAATAGCGGCAGGTCGGCCTCGATCATCGCCGAGATCTGCGGGCCGCAGGTGGCGTTGAGGGCGGCATGCAGCGCCTTGTCGGGGTCGTACTGCTTGCCGAGTCGGTAGCTCATCGGCAGGGTAGCGAGGGGCAGGGCGGAGAGCGCTGCCTGCTTCATCGGGTTGACCGCATGGCCGGCGAGCAGATCCGCCAGCTCGGCGGGGCGGTTCTCGAAGGCGCGCAGGTGCAGGTAGCTGCTCGCCTTGCTGCCATCGTTAACCGGGTAGTTGTCCCACAGGAAGGGCTTGCGGCCGAGCAGTTCGGTCACCTGCTTGAGGTGACTGGCTGGATATTCGCTGGAGCAGACCTTGGGGCCGGTCCAGAATATCTCGAAACGGCGATCGAGCTGCTCGCCAAGCTCCTCCAGATAGCGGGGAGGCATGGCGCCAAACACCTTCTCCAGCACCGGATCGGTCGAGTAGTAGCTGGGGCAGAAGATGAGGCGGGTCGCCTTGCTGTGAGCCGCGATATCGTGGGCGATGGTGAGCTGGTGACCGGCCAGATCCGGGGTATCCCCCTTCATATCGTCAAACAGCACCGCCAGAATATCGGGCTGGAGCATCTCGTCGATGAGGCGCACTTTTTCAAGCAGTGCCGGGCGCTGCCGCTTATAGTCGTGATGCGCCCCCATGGGGCTCAAGCCCACTCCGAAGGCGAGTCCGTTGGCGCGGCACTGGCGCGCCAGTTCGGCGAGATCGGCCAACTGCTGCTCGGGCCAGGGGAGAGCCCAGTGCTTGCGCAGATAGCCATCCTCTTTTGGTGCATAGATATAGAAACCGTAGCCGTGGCGTGGCAGCCACTGGGCGTAGCGGGCGCGGGCCTGCCAGCTCCATCCCTTGCCAAAAAAGCCTTCAATCACCCCCAGATTGGCAGCGGGGGGCAGGGGGCCGGACAGCAAACTTTGATATGGCATAACTCTCTCCCTTCTTGCTGGGGACTTGATACGGGACGGTCGGTCAGACCGGGTCCTCTTCCTGAAAGCGCACCCCGATCTTGCTCGGCACGCTCTCGTCCATTTCGGCCACGGTCCAGATCAGGCCCTGCCATTCGATGTTGTCACCGACCACCAGATTATCGCCCAACTGACTGGCAATAAAATCGCCCAGTGTCTGATCCGCCACCTCGCTCACATCCAGCCCGTAGAGAGGGGCGAGATCCACCAGTCGTGCCGCCGCTTCCAGCAGGAAGTCACCGAAGAAGCGGGGGCCGAGATCTTGCTCCGGCGCCTGGCTAAAGAGCTGGCCGAGGGCGGGGAGGTCACGTTCGTGACCGATCACGCAGAGGATGTCATCGGCCTGCAGACAGGTACTACCCGAGGGGTGGAGCAGCTCGCGGCCTCGAAACAGGGCGCAGATCCGGGTGCCGGTGGGCATCTGCAGATCCCGCAGTGGCGAGCCGATGCACCACTTCTCTTCCCCCAGCTGGTAGACGAAGGTCTCCCACTGGCTGTCGAGATCGATTTCGAGCCCGGAGCGGTTGATGGGCGACGGCGGTGCCGGTACCTCCACCCGCGCCAGTTTTGAGGCCAGCGGTAGCGAGCTGCCCTGCAAAATCAGCGAGACCAGCACCACAAAGAAGGCGACGTTGAAGTAGAGCTGGGCGTTGGGCAGCCCCGCCATCATGGGGAAGACTGCCAGAATGATGGGCACGGCGCCGCGCAGGCCAACCCAGGAGATAAACCAGCGCTCGCGGGGGGCGAAGTTCTTGAACGGCAGCAGCCCGATCCAGACCGACACCGGGCGGGCAAACAGGATCATCCACATTGCCAGCGCCAGCGCGGGCAGGGCGATGGGTAGCAGTTTGTGGGGTGAGGCGAGCAGCCCCAGCACCAGAAACATGCCGATTTGGCTGAGCCAGGTCAGACCGTCCAGCACCGACAATGTGGTGCTGCGGCTGCGCAGGGCGAGGTTACCGAGCAAGAGACCAGTGAGATAGATGGCGAGAATGCCGCTGCCACCGACCGCCGTGGTGAGGGCGAAGATCAGCAGGCCGCCGCTGACGGTGAGCAGTGGATAGAGCCCCGGCGCCAGGCGGGCGGTGTTGATGAGGCGCCACAGCAGCCAGCCGCCGCCAAGGCCAATCCCGGCGCCAAGTCCAAACTGCTTGACCAGTTGCAGCAGCAGGAAGCCCCCATCCAGCCCTTGCTGGGCGGTGGCGAGCACCTCGATCAGGGTGACGGTGAGAAACACCGCCATGGGGTCGTTGCTGCCTGACTCTATCTCCAGCGTCGCGCTCACCCGCTCGTTGAGGCTGCGTCCGCCAAGCAGGGAGAAAACCGCCGCCGCATCGGTGGAGCCGACGATGGCGCCGATCAGCATCCCCTGCATCAGGTTGAGGTCAAACAGCCAGGCGGCGGCAAGCCCCGTCAGGCCGGTGGTGATGGCCACACCGACCGTCGCCAGCGACAGGGCAGGCCAGAGCGCCACCCGGAACGAGGAGACCCGGGTGCGCATGCCGCCGTCGAGCAGAATGATGGCAAGCGCCAGGTTGCCCACCAGATAGGCGATGGAGTAGTCAGCGAAGTGGATACCACCTGGGCCATCCTCACCGGCCAGCATGCCGACGGCGAGGAAGATAACCAGAATGGGAATACCGAGGCGGGAAGAGAGGGCGCTCAACAGTACGCTGGCTCCCACCAACAGGGCAGCGACAAAAAAGAAACTGTTGATGGTAGCGGCATCCAAGGGCGAACTCCTTCCTGGTAATGTGCAAAGTAGGCACATTATATGCAGTTAGGCCCCCCTTGTGTGGCTTATTTGTGCATCAATTTGCACTTTCTTACATTTTTCATCCCTTTTTTCAGCATGGCCGCGCCATATTCTGACAGTGACGGGGTTAACGAAAGCGGAGTCAAAGGAGCGTCGATTTCAGGATGCGCAGGGAGGAGAGGGCGGGGAAAAGCGAAACGGCACAGCAGAGGGAGAGGGGAGCACAAGGGCGCTCCCCACGGGATGGGGGCGGGATTCAGTCGTCCTCGTCATCCTTCACTTCGCGGATCTTGTCCTTGTAGTTGGGCAACTGCTTCTCCAGCCGTTTCATGTCTTTGATGGCATTGAGAAACAGCCCGAGCAGGAACAGCAGCGGCAACCCTATCCACAGCCAGAGATTCATGGGATTTTCCTTTCGTCAGGACAGGTGGTGACATAACGGGCCAAAATTTCATCAAGGTTGGCCAATATGGTCGACTTGCCTTCAATATCCGCCTGTTGCAGGCAAAGCGCCAGTGCCGCGGGATCGAGTCGCTGCTCGTCGGACTCCAGCGAGAAGCTGATATGCCAGGGCTCGTAGGCGACCCCGCTCCCCGCCCCGAGCGGCTTGGCATAAGGGAGGAAGAAGCCGAAGTCGCTCATGTGGTCGCTGAGCCACTCGCTGAGATCTGCAAACCAGCCCCCGGCTTCATACTCCCACGGCTCCAGTGCCAGTTTGGTATCGGCAGGCAAACAGTCCGGGTCGTAGATATCGAGATCGGTCCCCCAGTGGTGACGGCTGGTGCCGGGCAGGGCGCTCCAGCGCAGGATGGCGTGGAGGCGCTCCTCGTCGCCCAGTTGCAGGGCGTCGATGGGCTGGCTGTGGGCATCGAGCAGTGGCCGTTCGCCGCGCCACTTGCCATTCCAGATGGCGAGCTGGCGCTCGAAGCTGCGCCAGCTGGAGGCCGCCTGCAGGTTGAACCCCTCGTAGGCGGCCGCCACCTGCATGTCGTTGAAGGCCGCCGCGGTGGTGGCGGTCAGACGATGGGGGCCGCGCCCCACCAGAATTAGGTGGCTCTCGTCGAGCCCCAGCAGTTGTTCCTGCGTCATGTCAGCAATCTCTCGAGCACCCCTTGGTACATGTCCGCCAGCAGATCCAGATCGTCCGCCTTCACGCACTCGTTCACCTTGTGAATGGTGGCGTTGACGGGACCGAGCTCAATCACCTCGGCGCCGGTGGGGGCGATAAAGCGCCCGTCCGAGGTGCCGCCGGTGGTGAGCAGGGCTGGCTGCTGGCCATTGACCGCCTCGATGGCAGAGACTGCCGCCGCCAGCAGTTTGCCGGTGTCGGTGAGGAACGGCTGGCCGGAGAGGGTCCAGCTCAGCTGATAATCGAGGCCATGTTTATCCAGCAGCGCTTCGACCCGCTCGCGGATATCCAGGTCGGTCAGTTCGGTGCTGAAGCGGAAGTTGAACTGGACCTGCAGCTCGCCCGGAATGACGTTGGAGGCGCCGGTACCGGCCGAGATGTTGGCGATCTGGAAGCTGGTGGGGGGGAAGTAGGCGTTGCCCTCATCCCACACGGTGGCAGCGAGTTCCGCCAGCGCTGGCGCGGCTTTGTGAATGGGGTTGTCAGCCAGATGGGGATAGGCCACATGGCCCTGCACCCCGCGCACCAGCAGATCGCCGGTGATGGAGCCGCGGCGGCCGTTCTTCACCACATCCCCCACCACGGCGGTGGAGGAGGGCTCGCCGACGATGCACCAGCGGATCTTCTCATTGCGGGCCTCCAGGGTGTCGATCACCCGGGTGGTGCCATTGATAAAGGGCCCCTCCTCATCGGAGGTGATGAGAAAGGCGATGGACCCTGTGTGATCCGGATGCTCGGCCACGAAGCGCTCGACCGCCACCACCATGGCAGCCAGCGAGCCCTTCATGTCGGCGGCGCCACGGCCGTAGAGCACGCCATCCTTGATGGTCGGCTCGAACGGCGGAGTGTGCCATTTGTCCAGCGGCCCGGCGGGCACCACGTCGGTGTGACCGGCGAAGCAGAACAGTGGCCCCTCGCTGCCACGACGGGCCCAGAGGTTGGTGGTGTCCTCAAACACCATGGGCTCGATAACGAACCCGAGCCTGGCGAGGCGCTCCGCCATCAGGGTCTGGCACCCTTCATCGAGGGGGGTAACGGAGGGGCGGCGGATCAGATCCTTGGCCAGTGCGATGACATCCGACATCAGTTGTCCTTAGTTGTCCTTAACGGAAAAAGAGGGATTGGTAGTGATCAGCCTTGAAACCTAGGGTCAGTTCGCCGTCACGGTCGAGCAGCGGGCGCTTGATCATGGCCGGATGTTCCAGCAGCAGGGCGCGCGCCTTGGCGGTGTCGAGTCCCTGTTTGGCCTCATCCGGCAGGGCGCGGAAGGTGGTGCCGCGGCTGTTGAGCAGGGCTTCCCAGCCGAGTTTTGCCAGCCAGCTGTCCAGATCGTCCGGGTTCAGGCCGTCGGCGCGGTGGTCGTGAAAGCGGTAGTCGATACCGGCCTCATCCAGCCACTTGCGGGCTTTCTTGATGGTGTCGCAGTTCTTGATGCCATAGAGGGTGATGGCCATGGGGAGTCCTTCTCTTGTGGGCGCTGGCCGTGGGCCGCGCCCGAAAATCCGAATCAACAGAGTGCAAGGGCCCGATTCTGGCATTGTGGCAATCCCATGGCAACGCCGATGGTCCGGCTCGCGGGTTTTGCCGGAACTGGTCACACCTGAACGGCGATTTTGAGCACAAGGTCAGAAGCTGTGGGGCTGGTGTGCCCGATGGGGTTGGGTATTGCGGGAGAAGATCGACTATTGCAGGAGAAAAAGAGAAGGGGGCAAACACCAGATAGCCAAAACGCGCCAGCGGGCGCGTTTTGGTCGGCATCATCAAGCACCTCAATCAGTGCAGGGTGGTCCACTCATGGTCAAAGACCCGGGCCCGTTCCCAGGGTGCATCAGGCAGGCTGGAAGAAAGGCCAGTGTATTTGCCCACGTCGTCCACCACGATGGCGGAGAGGATCGGCAGGTTGTTTTCGGTGCAGTACATGCGGATGCGTTGCAGCAGGGTGCGCAGTTCATCCTGGCACTGCTCCAGCCCGGCCTGCTTGGCCAGTTTGGAGTAACGAATGGTAGTGCGTTCCTTTGCAGACTCGACGAGGATGTCCCACAGCTTGTAGTCGCAGGTCGAAGCACCTGCGGTGGCTTGGCTTGTCATAACTCTCTCCGGCGCGAAATGGTCGCTATATGTCGAAGCGCATCTTCGCCAGTTCGGCGCCGTCATATGTTGATCCAACGCAAAAAAGAGGGGAGTCGCGTCACACAATTCCCGGATATGGGGTGATAAAGGTTTTCCGGTAGTTGAAATAACGAAAAATTGTTACATGGCCGACATATTATGCTAATGAATCACGGTGACGGCACCTTTATTGATAGGGATCAAAGGCAAACAGTGGTCAGATCACTAGATTTCGCTCTTCGATAAATTTATCAGGAGTGAATATTGGAACTTTTATTCGTCTTGCTCGTTCTGGTCGCCGTGGTCTACGGCATCATCAAGGATTACAACCCGCAGGCGGTGCTGGCGCTGGCGGGCATGGCCATTTTTGCGGTGGCCTACTGGCTGGGGCTGCACCCCATTCTCCCCGCTGACAAGAGCACCGGTTTCGCCCTGTTCGACCTGTTCGAAGTGTTCAAGGGGATCTTCTCCTACCGCGCGGCGGGCCTCGGCCTCACCATCATGGCGGTGGCGGGTTTTGCCACCTACATGTCCCATATCGGGGCCTCCCAGGCGCTGGTGCGGGTGGCGGTCAAACCGGTGGCAGGCATCCAGTCCAGCTACCTGATGCTCTCCATCTGCTATCTGGTGGCGGTATTCGTCTCCCTGTTCGTCACCTCCGCTACCGGCCTTGGCCTGCTGTTGATGGTCACCATGTATCCGGTGATGCGCAACCTCGGCATCAGCCCGGCCTCCGCCTGTGGCGTCATCGCCACCTCACAGGCGTTTGAAATTGGCCCGACCCAGACCAACGCCATCTTCTCCGCCGGTCAATCCGGCATGGATCCGACCAGCTATTTTGTCGACTACCAGATCTGGCTGGTGGCCCCCATGCTGCTGGTGACCATGGTGCTGCACTTCTTCTGGCAGCGTCACTGCGATCGCAAGGATGGCTGGGATCCGGCGCTCCATCGCGGCGATCACGCCGAGCTGGACGAACAGGGCACCGAGAGCGTGCAGGCGCCCACCTGGTATGCCCTGCTGCCGATCATCCCCTTCGTGCTGATGATGACCTTCTCCAAGCTGCTGGTGAGCGACATCAAGATGAGCGTGGAGGTGGCCATGCTGCTGTCGGTCTTTATCGGCATGCTGTGCGAGCTGCTGCGTAGCCGCTCGGTGCGTACCGCTTTTGCCGGTCTGTCGAGCTTCCTCGACGGCATGGGCAAGGTGTTTGGCCCCGTGGTGGCGCTCATCGTCTGTGCCGAGCTGTTTGCCGAATCCCTCAAGGCCATCGGCGCCATCGATACCCTGCTGCACTCTGCCAGCAATGCCGGTATCGGCAGCGGTCTGATGACGCTGGTGATGGTGGCGCTGATCATGGTAGCGGCGGTCATCATGGGCTCCGGCAACGCGGCGTTCCTCAGCTTCTCGACTCTGGCACCGGCGGTGGCGGCCAAGTTTGGCGTACCTGCGGTGACCATGCTGCTGCCGATGCAGCTCGCTTCCAGTATCGGCCGTACCGTCTCTCCCATCGCGGCTGTGCTGATCGCCTGTGCGGGGATTGCCAAGGTATCGCCCTTTACCGTGGTCAAGCGCACCAGCGTGCCGATGGCGGGGGCGCTGGTGACGGCGCTGACCCTCAATTATCTGCTGTTCATGTAGTGATGTGGGTTATGTAGTGGTGTTTGGAATTTACCGGTCGGGCGGGTGGCATGGCTGCCCGCCTTTTTCTCACTGTGTCGCATTGTTGCAATAGACGATCGGCCATCAACGCTGATTGTTGCATGGAGAAGATAATGACAGTTGTAAAGAGCCCGTTTTCCCTCGATAGCTATCTGGCCGATCTGGCCCCGCTCATCAACCTCGATTGCGGTACTCGCACCCCGGCCGGGGTAGCGAAAGTGGCCGACATCATGACCGAGAAATATGAGGCCATCGGCTGGCAGGTGACCCGCCACCAGTTCGCTGCCGAGTGCGGCCCCTGCCTTGAGGCAACCAATGCGCCTGGTGCCGATCACTACGACGTGATGCTGTGCGGCCACATGGATACCGTCTTCCCCGAGGGGACTGCGGCCAAGCGCCCGCTGAAAATCGAAGGTAATCAAGCCTTTGGCCCCGGCGTCTCGGACATGAAGAGCGGCTTGCTCTCTATCTGGTATGCCCTCAAAGAGATGGATCCGGCATTGCTTGCCAAGCTCAAGGTGCTGGTCTGCTACAACTGCGACGAAGAGATTGGCTCCCCCTGGTCGAAAGATTGGCTGGTGGAGAAGGCCAAACAGAGCGGCTGCGTGCTGGTGGCCGAGGCAGCCCGTCCCAACGGGGATCTCATCAGCGCCCGCAAGGGCAATGCCAAGTACCGCATCACCTTCCACGGCAAGGCCTCCCACGCCGGTTCGGCCCTCACCGAAGGGATCTCTGCCATTACCGAGTTGGCGCACTGGGTGCTGGCCATCAACGAGCAGGTCAACATGACCACGGGTACCACCATGAACGTCGGCGTGGTACAGGGCGGCACCGGCGTCAACGTGGTGCCGGATTTTGCCGAGGCGATCGTCGATCTGCGTTTCTGGAGCAACGAAGAGGCCGCAGCGGTGCACGATCGGCTCACCTTTATGGCCAACAACCCCTTCCTCGCGGGCTGTCGGGTCGAGGTGGATCGCCAGACCTTCAAGCCGGCGATGCGCCCGAGCGGTGACACCGAGGCGCTGATGGCGCTGGTGGAGGCGGCAGCCAAGGAGGAGGGGATCCCCTTCAACTGGCTGGAGGCCGGTGGCGGCTCGGATGCCAACTTCACCGCCGCCGCGGGTGTGCCGTCCCTCGATGGTTTCGGCCCCATGGGGGGCGGTTTCCACTCGGAGGCGGAGTTCCTGCTGCTGGAGAGCATCGAGCCACGCATCCGCCTGCTGCAGCGGGTGCTGGGCAAGCTGGCGAAATAAGCTGGTTTATCCCTTGTTCGGGTCGTCATGGCCCGCTCAAAACTGGCCCGATCAAACCCAAACGGGAGGCTGTTGCCTCCCGTTTTTTTATCTCGATTTTTCGCGCTAGCTGAGTGAGCGTGCCAGATGGCCTGAGGCCGTTACCCCTGTGGCTCGGCCAGATAAGCCAGATGATCCTGCCGCGCCACCTGCCAGCCATCGAGGCGCAGCGGGGCGGCAAAGCCCGGGCCGTCGGTCACCATGGTGTGGTACTCCCCCTGCTCGCCGCAGGCATCGAAGCCCTCGCGCTCGGCCAGTTGTTGTAACTCGGCGAGGGTGGCGGCATCAAGGGGGCGTCCAGTCCACTCGGGAGCCAGCACCCGGGTATCGACGCAGGAGAGGTGGGCGACGATGCCGCGGGCCAGCATATCCGCCAGCAAGGCTTGACGAGATTGCTGCCAGAGCGGGGTGTGTACGGTGAGATCCAGCGGGCGGCAGCGTTCGCGGATCCAGTTTGGTGCGCCGCCCACGCTGTCGATATCGCCGGTAACTACCCCATCGAGTTGCCACTCCTCCTTGAGCCGTGCAAGTGCCCGCTCATAACCGAGATCGAACGGCGCTTCTATGGTGACCAGCAGATGGGGCAGCCCGAGGGCTTCCGCCTGACGGCGCACCAGCGGCAAGGGATGAGCGAGAAATCGGGGTTCTGGCGGCGCAAAGGTGGCCAGTGCCACCACCTGATGGCCCGCTTGACGGGCATGACAGAGGGCCAGCATGGCATCTTTGCCACCGCTCCAGAGCAGGATGACGCGAGACATGGATGAGATTCCAGTGGTGAACGAGGGGGCATGCTACCCAGCGGCGGGGAAGTGGTTGGGGTCACAGAGCGGGGAAAAAGCAGGCCCCCGAAGCGGGGGCCTGTATTGCAATGGCGTGGTAAACGCCGCTGCGATTAGAGCAGGATGCTGGTGAGGATAAAGCCCAGCGAGCAGGAGGTCACCACCCCGATCAGCCCCGGAATGATGAAGCTGTGGTTGATGATGAACTTGCCGATGCGGGTGGTGCCGGAGCGGTCGAAACCGATACAGGCCAGATCGCTCGGGTAGGTCGGCAGCACGAAGTAGCCGTAGCTGGCCGGCAGGAAGGCGATCAGCAGCTTGGGTTCGACACCCAGCGCCAGACCCATGGGGGCGATGGCGGTCAGGGCTGCGGCCTGGCTGTTTACCAGCTTGGAGATAAGGAACAGCACCAGGGCGTAGGTCCAGGGTTGGGCCTGTACCACATGGGCCAGAGTCTCTTTGAGCTGCGGCATGTGAGCCTGGAAGAAGGTCTCACTCATCCATGCCACCCCGAATACGGAGAAGATGGCGACCATGCCCGCCTTGAAGACGGCACCGTTGGCGATCTCGCCCGGCTTGACCTTGCAGCGCATCAGGATGATGGCACCGGCGATCAGCATCATCATCTGGATCACCAGGTTCATGGAGAGCGGGCCGGTCTTGTCCTTGATGGTGAACACCGGACGCAGACCTTCGTTGGCGCCGAGCAATACCACGGCAGCGATGGCGGCGAAGAAGATCCAGGTAGACCAGTAGGCCTCTTTCGGGAACTTGGTGTTGAGCAGGGTTTCACCGCCGCCGTAGATGAAGGCGCGCTGTTCCGGGTCTTTGATCTTGGCCTGGAACTCTTCGTCCTTGTCCAGATCCTTGCCGCGACGCAGGCTCCACAGGGCAGCCACGATGACACCGGTCAGGGAGGAGGGGATGGCGATCATCAGGATGTCGAGCAGGCCATAAGCCTGACCGATACCATGACCAGCCGCCAGAATGGAGACCATAGAGACCACGGCAACGGAGACCGGGGAGGCACAGATGGCCATCTGGGAGGCAACGGAGGCGACAGCCATCGGGCGTTCGGGACGGATGTTCTTCTGCAGCGCGATGTCAGCGATGATGGGGAACATGGTGTAGACCACGTGGCCGGTACCGCACAGGAAGGTGAGGGTCCAGGTCGTGAGCGGCGCCAGGATAGTGATGTATTGCGGGTGGCGGCGCAGCAGACGCTCGGCCACTTGCATCATCAGGTTGAGGCCACCGGCAGTCTGCAGGGTGGCGGCACAGCCGATCACCGCCAGAATGGTCAGCATTACCTGAACAGGCGGTTCGCCCGGCACCAGGCCGAAGACGAAGGTCAGCAGGAATAGACCGATACCACTGATGAGACCGAGTCCCATGCCCCCAAAGCGGGTACCCAGCAGCAAGCAGCCGAGTACCACTAAAAATTCCATCAAGATCATTCCGTTACCTCGTGTGATTCAACCCATATTGCCGCGGGTAGCCTGAACCATGAATTGTCATTGTCTGTTTTATTTAGCCCAAAAGGGTTAGTTGCTATTCTGCTCCCCTGAAAAAGTGAAAAAATTGAGTTACTTCAATAACTCGATGAATTTTTGATTAAACCACTTAAAAACCACGTACTAACAAAAGCATCATTTTTGTCACCAAGTGGTATCACTCGGGGCCAAGCCATCGGGTGGTCATGGCGGCAGCACAGAGCGGCAACAGGGCTGCAGGGGAGGGGCATAAAAAGGGCTCGATTGCGGCAGAAGAGGGTGAAAAAGCCAGCGCTCAGGCTATTTTTGCCAGCAAGGACTGACTTCAGCGGGTTGGCTCATTTGGCCGCAGGTGCTTGCTGCAGATAGCGGCGCTGATAATCCTCGCTCAGCTTGGCAATATCCAATCTGGCAATGGCCTGTGCCACCCGTTGCTGCAACGCCTGCTGGTCGGGACGAAACATGATGTGCAGGCTCTTGTGTTCGAGGATCTTCGGGTGAAATTGCAATCCGGCGCTGCTCAGCTTGCGATCATGGTTGATGAGCCAGTGAAAGACATCCCGATCGATCACCGCCAGATCGAGCCGGTCGCGCTGCAATTTGCGCAGGTTGAGCAGGTCGGAATCGACGGCGGCAGTGTTGAGGCGCTTGCTGGCCATCAGGGCATCGAATTCACGGGTGTTGACGTACCCCTCCACCACGCCGATCCGGTAGGGGGCGAGATCCGTGAGCTGCTGCCAGGGGATGGGTGGGCCTGAGCGCTGCGCCATGCCCAGCACGCTGTCGCCTACGCTGGGGGAGCTGCGCCACAAGGTCGGCAGGGTGTCGGAGAGGTAATCTGGAAAATAGCCGCTATAAGGCTGGGTCGGGTCGGCCGCCAGCCGTACCGCCCGCTGCCAGGGGTAGAAGTCGAACGTCACCTCCAGTCCCGCCTCGGCAAAGGCACGTTTGACGATATGACCGGTGAGGCCGCCATCGGGCAGGCTCTGGCTGGTGTAGGGGGGCCACTCCAGGGTGGTCAGACGAACGGGCTCGGCCCACAGTTGAACAGGCATGCAGGACAGCAATAGCGAAAGCAGCAGGCGATATCCCATAGGCGACGAGTTCCTTGTGCCGGTTGATCCTGAGTATCACCCATAACGGTGACAATAAAAAAGCCGACCCACAGGTCGGCTTGTGCAATGCAGTGGCAAGATGCCGCTGATCAGAACTCGGCGGTACGCGGAGTACGCGGGAACGGGATCACGTCGCGGACGTTGCCCATGCCGGTCACGTATACAACCAGACGCTCGAAGCCCAGACCGAAGCCGGAGTGCGGCACGGTACCGAAGCGACGCAGGTCGCGATACCACCAGTAATCTTCCTTGTTCAGGCCCATCTCGGCCAGACGGGCATCCAGCACGTCCAGACGCTCTTCACGCTGGGAACCACCGATGATCTCGCCGATGCCCGGTGCCAGTACGTCCATCGCGGCAACGGTCTTGCCGTCGTCGTTGAGGCGCATGTAGAAGGCCTTGATATCTTTCGGGTAGTTCTTCACCACCACCGGAGACTTGAAGTGCTCCTCGGCCAGATAGCGCTCGTGCTCGGAGGAGAGATCGATACCCCAGGAGACCGGGAACTCGAACTTCTTGCCGCAGTTTTGCAGCACTTCGATGGCGTCGGTGTAGTCGATCTGGGCGAAGTCGGAGGAGACGAAACGCTCCAGACGGCCGATGGCATCCTTGTCCACGTGCTGGGCGAAGAACTCCAGATCGTCGCGACGCTCGGTCAGTACGGCGTTGAAGACATACTTCAGCATGGCTTCGGCCAGTGCGGCGTTATCTTCCAGATCGTTGAAGGCCACTTCCGGCTCAACCATCCAGAACTCGGCCAGGTGGCGGCTGGTGTTGGAGTTTTCAGCGCGGAAGGTCGGGCCGAAGGTGTAGACCTTGGAGAGGGCGCAGGCATAGGTTTCGGCGTTCAGCTGGCCGGATACGGTCAGGAAAGCCTCTTTGCCGAAGAAATCTTCGTTGTAGTCCACCTTGCCGGCGTCGGTGCGCGGCAGGTTTTCCATGTCCAGAGTGGAGACGCGGAACATCTCGCCGGCACCTTCGGTGTCAGAGGCGGTGATGAGCGGGGTTGCAACCCAGAGGAAACCCTCTTCGTGGAAGAAGCGGTGGATGGCTTGCGCCAGGCAGTGACGAACGCGGGTCACTGCGCCAACGATGTTGGTGCGCGGGCGCAGGTGGGCCTGTTCACGCAGGTATTCGATGCTGTGGCGTTTGGCAGCCATCGGGTAGGTGTCCGGATCTTCGACCCAACCGACTAACTTCACCTCGGTCGCCTGCAGTTCGAAAGCCTGGCCGCTGCCCTGAGAGGCGGCAACCACGCCGGTCACTTCCACGGAGCAGGCAGTGGTCAGACGCAGCACTTCATTCTCGTAATTGGCCAGGGTATTGGGGACAACTGCCTGTACCGGATGGAAACAGGAGCCATCGGAAATGGCCAAAAATGAGATCCCCGCCTTGGAATCACGGCGAGTCCGGATCCACCCTTTGACAGTTTGGGTGGTGCCGACCGGATACTTACCGGCCAGCACATCTACTACGGATGCGTGCGTCATCGAAATATTGTCTCCAGCTTGTTCTTGCAGCGCTATTTGCAACACTAGGGAGTCTGGCCCGGGCACAGATGGCCCACCATGGCAGACTAAGCCGTCAATCTTACCCGCGCGGGTTTGATAAACAAGCAAAAATGTCGGACTCTGGTGGGGTTTTCGGCATGGTTCACTCAACAAGAGTGTCACGGGCGCAGGAGCGGTGGGTGAAAGATCGGCGGCATGGGCCAGATTGGCTGACACGGGTGTTGCAGGGGCTGGTGATGCTCTGCTGGGGCGGCTTTATCGTGCTGCTCTCCCTTTACCACTATGCCCGGCCCGAAATTGCCTACGGTTTTCTGGTCTATGGCGGGATCGAGGTGCGCGATTATTGGGACCCGGCCCTTACCCCCTGGCTGGTCTACGGGCTCTGGAGCTGCTGTGCCCTGACGCTGGCGGTATTGCTGCTGGAGCGCCAGCGCAGCCGCCGTCAGGATGACTCCCGGCATGTCAATCTGGCCATCCTGCTATTGGTGCTGATCGCCAGCTTGCTCTTTTACTACGTCGGTTAAGCGCCCGCCTCAGCGGGGCTGATCCGGCTCCTGCCTGCTGGCCTTGGTGCGTTTGCCGAGTTGGCGCTCCACACTGTCGAGCATCTGGTTGTAGGCCACCGCCACCCGGCCAATCTCGTCGCCGTCATCCCCCTCCAGCCGGTGTCCGAAGTCGTGCAGGTCGGTGGCCTCTTCCATGGAGCGGGTCAACTGGTTGAGGGGGCGCACGATCCAGGTGCGGATGACCCAGAGGGTCAGCAGCAGTCCCATCCCGAAGATGCCGGTGAGAATGAGCGCCGAGGTGAGAATATTCTGCTCGACCCGGGTAAACAGCGAATCGAGGGAGTAGTCAAAGCGCACCGCTCCTAACACAGTGTTCTCCGGCACCAGATGACAGCTGGTGCAGTCGGTGCCGCGAAAATCCTTCTTGGCCAGCAGCGGTCGGGTCACTACCAGACGGCTGTGCATGCCGTTGTGCACCACCTCCAGACTCCCTTTGCCCGCCAGTGCCAGCTCATCAAACTCATCCTTTACCTGTTCGGTCTCCCGTCCCGGCCCGAACTGTTTGCTCACCGCGTCGCCACGAACGATGCGTGCATCCTCCACATGGGCGTGGTCGAGAAACTTGCCGCGCAGAGTATCGCGGGCATCCATCTTGCCGGTCAGCATCAGCATGTTGAGACCGTCGAAATAGGCTTCGGTCTGCTCGCGGCTCTGCTCCTTGATGAGTGTCAGGATGAGATCGCGCTCGCGCACCGCCTGATAGGCTGCGGAGAAGACCAGTACCATGGAGAAGATGAAGAGCAGGAAAAAGTTGATTTTGGCAGCAATGGAGAGGCGCATGAGCAGTCTTTCTTGATGGTAAAACCGCAGCAGTTTACCCCTCTTGGGGCCTCAGGTCTGGTGTTTTGCTCACATTACGGCAAGTGAAACTGCACTGAAGTGGATAAAGTTGCCCTCTTTATATATCAAATGTGGGTAGCCAAACGGGCGGCTGCGATGGCCGCCCGCTGCATGCATTAAAACTCGCCTTCGGTGATGGCCTGACGGATGGCGCCTGTCAATACCCGCAACTCTTCAGGGGTGATGACGAAGGGGGGCATCAGGTAGACCAGCTTGCCAAAGGGGCGGATCCAGGCGCCCAGTTCGACAAACTTGCGCTGGATGCGCGCCACATCCACCCGCTCTTTCATCTCCACCACCCCGATGGCGCCGAGCACCCGCACATCCGCGACCGCCGGGTGCAGGGTCAGCTCTACCAGTTCTGTTTGCAGCTGATGCTCGATGGTGCGCACCCGCTCCTGCCAAGGTGAGGCCAGCAGCAGATCGATAGAGGCGTTGGCCACCGCGCAGGCGAGCGGGTTGCCCATAAAGGTGGGGCCGTGCATAAAGACGCCCGCCTTGCCGTCACAGATGGTGCGGGCAACATGCTCGGTGGTCAGGGTCGCCGAGAGGGTGAGGTAGCCGCCAGTGAGCGCCTTGCCCAGACACATGATGTCGGGGGTGATCCCCGCCCAGTCGCAAGCAAACAGCTGGCCGGTGCGGCCAAAGCCGGTGGCAATCTCGTCAGCTATGAGCAGTACGCCGAATTCGTCGCACAGGGCGCGTACCCACTGCAGGTAGCGGGGATGGTAGAAGCGCATGCCGCCAGCGCCCTGCACTATGGGCTCAAGCACGATGGCGGCGATCTCCTCGTGATGATCCGCCATGAGTGTCGCCAGCTCCACCACGCACTGCTCATCCCACTCGGCGTGGAAGCGGCAGCTGGGTGCTTCGACAAAATAGTGCTCCGGCAGAAACCCCTTGTAGAGCTCATGCATGCCGCCATCGGGATCGCAGACGCTCATGGCGCCAAAGGTGTCGCCGTGATAGCCGCTGCGCAGGGCAACAAATTTGGCTCTGGGCGTCCCCTTGGCATGCCAGTACTGCTGCGCCATCTTGAGCGCCACTTCCACCGCTACCGAGCCGGAATCCGCCAGAAAGACCCGATCCAGCCCCTTTGGAGTGATCTCCACCAGCTTGCGGCAGAGCTCGACCGCCGGGGCGTGGGTGAGGCCGCCAAACATCACGTGGGACATCTTGCCGAGCTGGGCGGTGGCGGCGGCGTCCAGTTCCGGCACCTGATAGCCGTGCACGCAAGCCCACCAGGAGCTCATGCCATCCACCAGTTCACGGCCATCGCTGAGGGTGATCTTCACCCCCTTGGCGCTGGCCACTTCATAGCAGGGCAGGGGGTGAGTGAGAGAGGTGTAGGGGTGCCACACATGGTGCAGGTCGAATTCTTGGTTGTTCATTTGCTGTTCTATTGTCAATTGGTTTTATCTGGTCGGTGTTGACAGTCTACGCGTGCTCTCTACACTAGCCAACAATTTCAGCCACTTGGCACTGCGCATCACCTTGAGCGCGCGGGCCCGGCGGCGGGTTCTGTGGCCGTCGATCCCAAGATGGCGGGCGCAGGATCCCACTAATAACAACCGGAAGCCATGTATGAATGCTCTCACTGCGGGCGGGCACGCCCTTCGTCATGACTGGACCCTCGCCGAGGTTCAGGCCCTGTTTGCCTTGCCGTTCAACGATCTGCTGTTTCAGGCCCAGACCGTCCACCGCGCCCACTTTGACCCGAACGAAGTGCAGGTGAGCACCTTGCTTTCCATCAAGACCGGCGCTTGCCCGGAAGATTGCAAATATTGTCCCCAGAGCGCCCGTTACCACACCGGTCTTGAGGCCGAGCGGCTGATGGAGGTGGAGAAGGTGCTGGAGCGGGCCCGTGAAGCGAAGGCCAACGGCTCGTCCCGTTTCTGCATGGGGGCCGCCTGGCGCAACCCCAAAGAAAAAGACATGCCCTACATCATCCGGATGATTGAGGAGGTGCGCGGGCTGGGGATGGAGACCTGCATGACGCTAGGGATGCTCACCGCCGATCAGGCGGCGCGTCTTGGCGCTGCGGGGCTTGATTACTACAACCACAACCTCGATACATCGCCGGAGTTTTACGGCGAGATCATCTCCACCCGCACCTATCAGGACAGGCTCGATACCCTGGAGCATGTGCGCGGTGCCGGTATGAAGGTCTGCTCTGGCGGCATCGTCGGCATGGGTGAGCAGGCGAAAGATCGGGCGGGTCTCTTGATGGCGCTCGCCAACCTGCCGCGCCACCCCGAAAGTGTGCCCATCAACATGCTGGTCAAGGTGAAGGGAACGCCGCTGGAGAACGAGGAGAACCTCGATCCGTTCGAATTTATCCGCACCATCGCGGTGGCGCGGATCATGATGCCCGCCTCCCATGTGCGTCTCTCCGCCGGGCGGGAGAAGATGAATGAGCAGATGCAGGCCATGTGTTTTATGGCCGGGGCCAACTCCATCTTCTACGGCTGCAAGTTGCTGACCACCCCCAACCCGGACGAAAACAGCGATATGCAGCTGTTCAAGCGGCTCGGCATTCGCCCCGCCCAGCGGGCCCAGAAGCCGGATCAGGTTCAAGAAGAGGAGCTGCTGGCCGAGGTGAGTCGCCAGAGCGAGCCCACCGAGATGTTTTATGACGCCACCCGCCCCCGTGCAGGGGCTACGCGGTCATGAACGGCCCTGCAGTAACGGGCCCCTTTGGGTTGGGCACGGCGCTGGCCGAGCGCGAGCAGGCGGGTCTGCTGCGCAACCGCATCGCGACCGACGGGGCGAGTGGCGGGCGGCTCAGGGTTGCAGGGCGCGAATACCTCAATTTTTCCGCCAACGACTATCTGGGGCTGGCAGAACACGGCGCCATCAAGGCTGCCTTCAACGCGGGGATGGGGCGCTATGGCGCGGGCTCCGGCGCCTCGCCGCTAGTGACCGGTTACAGTCGTGCCCACCAACAGCTTGAGGAGACCCTGGCCGAGTGGCTCGGGGTGGAGGCGGTACTGCTGTTCAACTGCGGCTTTTCGGCCAATCAGGCGGTGCTCAAAGCGCTGCTTGGCAAGGAGCATCTGCTGTGGCAGGACAAACTCAACCACGCCTCTTTGCAGGAGATGGGCAGCCAGCTCCCCTGCAAGATGAAGCGCTTTGCCCACAACGATATGGCGGCCCTTGAACGGCAGCTTGAGCCAAATCGCGGACTGATTGTTTCGGAAGGGGTGTTCAGCATGGACGGGGATCAGGCCCCCTGGGGTGAGCTCGCAATCCTCGCCGCCCGGAGCGGCAACTGGCTGATGATCGACGATGCCCACGGCCTCGGTGTGCTGGGGCCTGAGGGGCGCGGCACCCTGGCGGCGCAGGGAGTAAATCCTGCCAACGTGCATATCCAGATGGGCACCTTTGGCAAGGCGCTTGGCGTCGCTGGCGCCTTTGTCGGCGGCAGCCGCGAGCTGGTGGAGTATCTGGTCAACTTCGCTCGCCACTATGTCTACAGCACCCATATGCCCGCCGCGCAGGCTTGCGCGGTGAGCAAGAGCATCGAACTGGTGCGCGCGGCTGATGAGTCCCGCGCCCATCTTGGCCAGCTGATCGCTCGCTTCCGGCAAGGGGCAAAGGATCAGGGTTGGCAGCTTGGCGCGAGCGATACCCCGATCCAGCCGCTGCTGGTGGGGGAGAGCAGTGTTGCCCTGCAACTGGCAGAACGGCTGCGGGAACGCGGCGTCTGGGTGAGCGCCATCCGCCCGCCCACGGTGCCAGTCGGTACGGCCCGGCTGCGCATTACCCTGAGCGCGGCTCACCGCGAGCAGGATGTGGAGCGCCTGCTCGATGCCTTGGGGGTCTGCCCTGCAGTTACAACGCTTGGGGAGGCTCACTATGGCTGAGCGTTTTCAAACGGTCGACAAGGCGCAGCTTGCTCGCCGTTTTGGCGCCGCCGCTCGTCATTACGATGCCCACGCCCGCTTTCAACAGGAGGTGGGTCAGGCGCTGTTGGAATGGATGCCAGACAGGCTGGTTGGCACTGATCTGACGGTGAGCGGGCTGGATCTGGGCTGCGGCACCGGCTTTTTCTTGCCCCAGCTGGCGAACCGTTGTCACCAGCTGGTGGGGCTGGATCTCGCCCCCGGCATGCTGGCGCAGGCCGCCTTGCGTGGCAGCGGCGCCCGCCTGCTCTGCGGTGATGCGGAGCAGCTTCCTTTCGCCGACAGCGCGTTCGACTGGGTTTTCTCCAGTCTGGCGTTGCAGTGGTGCGAGCGTCCGGCCCAGGCTTTTGGCGAGTTGCTGCGGGTGGTCAAACCGGGCGGCCAGATCTTTTTCTCGACCCTGCTCGATGAGTCACTCTGGCAGTTGCGAGCCGCTTGGCAGCAGCTTGATGGTCGCGCCCATGTCAATCGCTTCCTCAGCCTGCCACAATTGGAGCAGGCGCTGGCTAGCGCCGGGGTATCTGCTCCCGAGCTGCGTTGTATCACCTGGGATCTCGCCTATCTTGAATTGCCGCAGTTGTTGCGCGATCTCAAGGGGATTGGGGCCAATCAGATCAATGACAATCAGGGGAGTGCCGCCCCGGCCGGTCTGAGTGGTCGCGCCAGATTGCAGCAGCTGGCGCAGGCGTATGAGGTGTTTCGCCAGCCCGATGGCAGGCTGGTCGCCAGTTATCGGGTGTGCCTCGGCCGCCTCAGCAAGCCTCGCTGAGCGCCGGGAATCGCATTGTGTGCAGGGTAGTCAACGGGCCCTGCCAAGGAGAGAACCGTATGAAATCATTCTTTATCACCGGCACCGATACCGATGTGGGCAAGACGCTGGTGGCGCGCACCCTGCTGCGCGAATTCAGCGCACAGGGAATCAAGTGCGCGGGTTACAAGCCGGTCTCGGCCGGATGTGCTCGCACTCCGGACGGGCTGCGCAACCTGGATGCCGTTCTATTGCAGGAGGCGGCGAGTCTGCCGCTGCCCTATGAGGTGGTCAATCCGTTCGCCTATGAGCCGCCGATTGCGCCCCACATCGCCGCCAGCGAGGCGCGCCAGCCTATCACCATGCAGGGGTTGAGCGAGGGGCTACGCAAGATTGAACAGGCTGGGGCCGAACTGGCGGTAGTGGAAGGGGCGGGGGGCTGGTATTTGCCGCTCGATCGCAAGCATCTGCTGTCGGACTGGGTCAAGCAGGAGAACATGGCGGTGATCATGGTAGTGGGGGCCAAGCTGGGTTGCCTCAACCATGCGTTGCTCACCTTTGCCGCCATTCGCAATGATCAGCTGCCGGTGGCGGGGTGGGTAATTAATCGGCTCCATGGTTCCATGAGCCATTATCAGGAAAATCTGGACACCCTGAGGGGCTTGCTGCCAGCTCCCTTCCTCGGCGAAATTCCGTTTATAAACAATCCACTTGAAGCCGATTTGCAGGGGCGTCTCGATATCTCGCCGCTACTTTGACGGCATATTCAGCGAACATTCATCGAATCTCCCTAGAATGTCGACATTAACATGATCAGGTGGGGATCCCGAGTGATCCCCGGTCATGTCCCTTATCTTCACAAGGAGTCTATATGAAGCGAATTATGCTATTCCTGGTGACCAACCTGGCCGTCATGCTGGTGCTGGGGGTGGTACTCAATATCCTGTTCTCGGTTCTGGGGATCAACAAGTCCAGCATTTCCGGGCTGTTGGTGTTCTGTGCCGTGTTCGGTTTTGGGGGTTCCTTTATCTCCTTGCTGATGTCCAAGTGGATGGCCAAGCGCAGCTATGGCGTCCAGGTCATCGAGCAACCCCGTAACGAGACCGAGCACTGGCTGGTGAGCACTGTGGCCCGTCAGGCCCGCGAAGCGGGTATCAAGATGCCGGAAGTGGGGATCTACGACTCTCCCGAGATGAACGCCTTTGCGACCGGCGCTCGCCGCGATGATTCGCTGGTGGCTGTCTCCTCCGGCCTGCTCTACAGCATGAGCCGTGACGAGGCGGAAGCGGTACTGGCCCACGAGGTGAGCCACGTGGCCAATGGCGACATGGTGACCCTGACCCTGATCCAGGGTGTAGTGAACACCTTCGTGATGTTCTTCGCCCGTATCGTGGCTGGCGTGATCAGCAACTTCTTCAGCTCCAACAACGAGGAAGAGAGCAGCAGTACCGGCGGTTTTGCCTACATGATCACCGTGTTCGTGCTGGAGATGCTGTTCGGCATTCTGGCCTCCATCATCGTCATGTGGTTCAGCCGTCAGCGTGAGTTCCGTGCCGATGCCGGTGCCGCCAAGTTGGCCGGTCGCGACAAGATGATTGCCGCCCTTGAGCGCCTCTCCCGCGGTGCCGAGCCACAGCTGGAAGGCTCCATGATGGCTTTTGGCATCAACGGCAAGCGCTCCATGAGCGAGCTGTTCATGAGCCACCCGCCCATCGAGCAGCGTATCGCCGCCCTGCGTGGTTGATAGATACTGAATGACGGGGATACCCTGCATAAAAAACGGCTGCCTTCGGGCAGCCGTTTTGCTTTTCAGCGTTCTTTAAAGCTTGAAGTGCCCCATCTCCTGGCGCAGTACCCGTGACAGCTGCTTGAGCTTGGCCGCCTCTTGGGACACGTGGCGGGCGGCATCCCCCGACTGCTCCGAGAGGGAGGTGATGTTGCCGACGGTAGAGACCACCTCGTTGGCTGCGGTGGACTGCTCGCGCAGGGTGTGGCTGATCTCCCCCATCAGGCCGGTGAGGTTGGAGGCGTGGCTCTGGATGCTGGCGATCGCCTCGCCGGTCTGGTTGGCCAGCGTGACCCCGCGAGAGACGTTGTTGACCGTGTTCTCCATGCTGCGGATGGAGGCATCGGCCCCGCTCTGGATTTTGCTGATCATCCCGGTGATCTGCTGGGTTGAGGCCGCCGAGCGACTGGCCAGATTGCGCACCTCGTCGGCCACCACCGCAAAGCCGCGACCCTGTTCACCGGCCCGCGCCGCCTCGATGGCCGCGTTGAGGGCCAGCAGGTTGGTCTGATCGGCGATGCCGCGGATCACCCCGATGATCTCCGAAATCTGCTGGGTATGGCCGTTGAGCTCGGAAATGGTGCTGGCCGCATCCCCCACTGTGGTGGAGATATTCTCGATGCTGCCGAGAGTCTCTTTAATGACCCCCGAACCCTCCTCCAGGGTATTGGCGGAGACCTTGCTCAGCTCGTCGGCATGGGTGGCGTTGTCGGAGAGGTGGCTGATGCTCACCACCAGCTCCTCGATGGCGGCGGCCATGGTCTGGGTGCTGGTTTGCTGATCGGTGGCAAACTGGGCGGTCTGCTCGGCAATTTGGGCGATGCTGTCGGCAGAGTGGGACAACTCCTCGGTGGAGTGGGAGACCTTGGCGATGATCCCCTTGAGGGTGGTCTGCATACTGCCGAGCAGACCGATCAGGCTCTCTTTCGATCCTGGCGGCACCTTGATGGGGCGCGAGAAGTCCCCTTCCGCCATCATATGGAGATCGGTCTTGAGCTGTTCGACCGAGGTGCCCACCAGATCGAGCAGGGAGCGATAGGTGCGCCAGAGGAAGAACATCAACACCAGACCGAGGGCGATAAAGAGATAGCGCAGCATGTCGGTATTGGTGATGGCGCTCTCGACTGCCTCATGGTTGCGCTGCTCCATCATCACGTAGAAGTCATCGATGGGGGACATGATACGCCCCTTGTTCTGGTGATAGGCCTTGTCATGCATCTTGACATCCTCCCCCACCTTCGCGCTTCGCGTCTCAGGAGGGGGATTCCCATTACTGGGTGGTAACTGCTCGCGCAGTACCGGGTTCCTGCTTCATCGGGCGGCCTGATTGCACCGCTCCTCCACAGGCTAAAACGGCGTGTCCCGCCGCTAAAATATTGCGAGCGCCGTTCACATCGGCGTTCGCCTCATACCCACACGCAACGCATTTAAACTGGCTTTGCGTCTGGCGGTTATCCTTCGCAGTGTGCCCACAACAGGCGCATTTCTGGCTGGTGTAGGCCGGATTAATCGCCAGCACCTGACCGCCTCGCCATGCCTGCTTGTATTCGAGCTGGCGGCGCAGCTCAAACCAGCCCTGATCCAATATCGAACGATTCAGCCCTGATTTTGCCCGGACGTTGCGCCCCGGCTGGCTTGTCGTGCCCGCTGCTGATTTTGACATGTTGGCAACCTTCAAATCCTCAATGACGATCATCGCGTGGTTTTTGCTGATAGTCGTTGTGACCTTGTGAAGGTAATCGCGGCGGGTATTGGCGATATGTGAATGCAGGCGCTGGATCTTGGCTTTTTGCTTCTTCCAGTTACTGCTGAACTTTACTTTTTTGCTCAACTGGCGCTGGAGCCTTGCCAGCTTGGCCTGATGGGTTTTGAAGCTGTTGACGGGCTCAAACACCGTGCCATCTGACAGGGTTGCGAGCTTGGCAATACCCGCATCCAGCCCGACCATTGAGCCGGACGGGTGAATTGGCTCAGGCGTCTCCTGCTCGACCTGTAATGAGATATACCAGTGCCCGGCGGCTTGGCTGACAGTGGCGTTTTTAATCTTCCCTTCTACTGGGCGTGACTGGCGAAACTTAACCCACGCCAGCCCGGCTGGCAGTTTCACACGGCCTTTCTCAAGGCGGCAATACTTGTCGAAGTTGACGAACCGGATAGAGTCGCGGTTGTCGCTTTTCTTCTTGAAAACTGGGGCTTTGGCGACGAGTTTTTTATCAAAACAACGCATCCACGCGCCGTGCAAATCCTTGAGTTTCTGCTGGAGGTTGTCGGTGTATGCCTCGGCCAGAAAGGCCATTTCTGGGACTTTCTTCCAACTGGTGAGCATCCGGTTAAGCTCAAAGGCAGAAGGCAGTTTTTCGCCAGAATCAAGAATGCGTTTGGTTTCTGCCAGCCCGTGATTCCAGACATAACGAGCACTGCCGCCCAACTGGCGCAGGCGTTGCGCTTGTTGTTCGGTCGGTTCGAGTCGGAATTTGTAGGCTTTTAGAATTTGCATTAAATGCTCAGTGTGTAGCAATATTTCTTCACATCATTACACCGAGCAGAGTCATTAAATGCAAGTCGTAAATATCAACAAATCACGCCATGCTGCTTATCTTCTCCATGTTCACTTGGTATTTGTGACTAAGTATCGAAAAAAGATATTGGGCGATTTACACCTTGCTGCATTCAATCAGTATGCTACTGAGGTTTGTAGCGACTTTGGCGCACAACTGAAAGAGTGTGACGGAGAGGCTGACCATGTTCACATGTTGATAGAGTACGGCCCAACGGTACAGTTATCGGTACTGGTTAACTCGTTGAAGGCGGTAACATCAAGGCGGCTGCGCAATGAATTTCTGGACTTGAGAGGTGCCTACAGCAAGCCCGTGCTCTGGTCACGCTCCTACTTTGCTGGCTCTTGCGGCGGTGCGCCGTTGGAGGTGATCAAGCAATACATTCAAAACCAGCGGGGCTGACGCCCCGGCGAAATTCCCCTCCCACCTACGTCGGAGGGAGTCCCCTTTCGCATT